>JAUXCI010000167.1 GCA_030618945.1 Flavobacteriaceae bacterium | reverse complement strand
CCCCCACCTCCACCACCACCACCACCACCACCACCACCACCAATAGAGACACCAATTGATGGTGGAATATTGGGATTATTTGCTCTTGGTGTTGGTTATGCCATAAAAAAGATTGGCTTCCAATCCAAAAAATAATTATTTCCCCAATAATCTGGCTACATATTTCCCGATTACATCAAATTCTAAATTCACTGAATCGTTTATCTCGATTTGATGGAAATTAGTGTGTTCATAAGTATAAGGTATAATAGCAACACTAAAACTGTTTTCTTTTGAAGCCACAACAGTAAGACTAACACCATTAATGGTAATTGATCCCTTTTCTATGGTAAGGTTATTATAAGAAGCGTCATAAGAAAAGGTATACACCCAACTGCCTTCCAGGACGTCGACTTTAGTGCATATTCCAACTTGATCTACATGCCCCTGAACAATATGCCCATCTAACCTTGAGCCCAATTTCATTGCTCTTTCAAGATTAACCTTTGAACCAAGGTCCAACTCTCCAATATTAGACTTATCTATGGTTTCTTTAATGGCAGTTATGGTGTGGCTGTTTTCCCCAAGTTCAACAACAGTCAGGCAGACTCCATCATGTGCAAGACTTTGATCTATTTTTAGTTTTTTGGAGATACCGCTTCTTACCGTTATGTGTAAATTTTCTTTATCGGTATTTAATTCAATGACCTCTCCTAACTCTTCAATTATTCCTGTAAACATGTTGTAATTTTATTATTAAATTTGTGATTAGGTAAAATTGACCTACCTTTCAAAATTAAGAATTATTAGACAGTTGAATGAAAAAAAAACATAAAATAAAAGTTGGTATTTCTGTTGGAGATTTGAGCGGAATTGGCATTGAAATAGTGCTAAAAACATTTGAAGATAGTAGAATGCTAGATTTTTGCACCCCAATAATATTTGCATCTTCAAAAGTAGTGAGCTACCATAAAAAAGTTTTAGAAATTAACACTAGTATTCACGGGATTGATAGTTTAAACAAGGTTGTTCCTCAGAAAGTGAATTTGTTGAATGTTTGGAAAGAAATGATTGATCTTGATTTGGGTACTCCGACCGAAATAAGTGGAAAATATGCCTTAATCTCATTGGAAAAAGCTGTTGAGGCACTTAAAAACAAAGAGATTGATGTGTTGGTGACTGCTCCTATTGATAAAAACAACATACAGTCAGAAACATTTAAATTTAAGGGACATACGGAATATTTGGAAGATAAATTGGAAGGTGAGAGTTTGATGATTTTGACCACTGACAACTTGAGAGTGGGATTGATAACCGGCCATATCCCCCTTAGTGAGGTTGCCGATAAAATAGACCCCGAGCTCATTAAAAAGAAGATCGACATCATGTATGCTTCATTAATTCAGGACTTTAATATTTCAAAACCAAAAATTGCTGTCTTGGGTTTAAATCCACATTGTGGAGATCAGGGTGTAATAGGAACGGAAGATGATGATATTGTGAAACCAGCCATAGAGGCTATTCAAAAAAAAGGAAGGTTAGTTTATGGTCCATTTGCCGCCGATAGTTTTTTTGGAAATGGGAATTATAAAAGTTATGATGGTATATTGGCCATGTACCATGATCAGGGCTTGACTCCTTTTAAGACCTTGGCATTTGGAAATGGGGTTAATTTCACCGCAGGACTTAATAGGATAAGGACGTCTCCAGATCATGGAACAGCTTTTGAAATTGCCGGAAAAGGAAAGGCAGAATTCAACTCCTTTAAAGAGGCTATCTTTATGGCTATCAAACTATTTAAGGACAGGGAAGAGAATATTTCTCTCAATGAGAACAAACTGGAGATTCAAAAAGAGAAGAAAAAACAATATTCTAAATAATATATTTTTAAATACTTAATTTTTTACTATCTTTGCGCGCTCAAATTTATGTTCAGATGAAGCTGTTAAATGATTTTGTGTTATCTTTTTATGGATTAAAAGATGGTTTGCACAAATTTGAATATAAAATTGATAAACAGTTCTTTGAGTCGTTTAAATTTGACGAGTTATTAGATGCAGACATCAATGTGAATCTTGATTTTGTCAAGAAGCCCACTTTGTTAGAGTTGCATTTTGAAAACAATGGAATGGCTACAGTTCCCTGTGATATTAGCAACGAACCCTTTGAGCTCCCTTTAAAAGGAGAATTGGATTTGGTGATTAAATTTGGGGAGGAATATAATGATGATAACGAGGAGGTTTTAATACTCCCTCATGGTGATCATCAAATAAATGTAGCACAGTACTTATATGAGATGATCGTATTGTCAATTCCATCGAAAAAAATACATCCGGGAATAGCAGATGGCTCGTTAAAATCGGATATTTTAGATAAACTTGAAGAATTGAGCCCAAACAATAATAATGAAACAGATAAAATCGATCCCAGATGGGAAGGTTTGAAAAAATTAATAATAGATAAAAATAAGTAGAGATGGCACATCCTAAAAGAAAAACGTCAAAACAAAGAAGAGATAAAAGAAGAACTCATTATAAAGCAATAGTTCCTCAAATTGCAAAAGATCCTACTACCGGCGAAGCTCATTTATATCATCGTGCTCATTGGCATGAAGGTAAATTGTACTATAGAGGTCAGGTTTTAATTGACGCTACAGAAAATCAGGCATAATCAAATATTGCCGAAAATTGATAAAAACCCTCATTAATGAGGGTTTTTTTATTGATTTTAATTCAAAATTGACAAAAAATGTGATTTTTTGATGATCTTACAAACTTATATTTGTTACTTTTGAGCCCTGTTTTATTATTTTACTCACATTTTTTTATTTATAAAACAGTAAATAAATAGACATGAATAAAGTTACTGCTGCGATTACAGCTGTTGGGAAATATGTCCCTGATTATATTCTTACCAATAAGGAATTGGAAACGATGGTGGAGACCAATGACGAGTGGATTGAATCAAGAACTGGAATAAAGGAAAGAAGAATTTTAAAAGATGCAGGACAAGGAACTTCCTTTTTGGCTATCAAATCTGCGGAAAACCTTATCGAAAAGTCCAACTTAGACCCTAAAGAAATAGAACTGGTTATATTATGTACGGCAACCCCGGATATGCAAGCTGCTTCCACAGGGGCCTATGTAGCTACTAAAATTGGTGCGGTTAACGCCTTTTCTTTTGATTTGGAATCTGCCTGCTCGAGTTTTTTATACGGACTTTCTGTTGCTGCAGGATATATTGAGTCAGGACGTTATAAGAAGATATTATTAATTGGAGCCGATAAAAATTCTTCGATGATTGATTATACCGATAGGGCAACTTGTATTATTTTTGGTGATGGAGCAGGAGCTGTTTTGGTAGAACCGACTACTGATGGAAATGGATTACAAGATGAATACATGAGATCTGACGGCTCAGGAAGAGAATTTCTAAATGTTGCTGCAGGAGGTTCGGTACTACCGGCTACAGAGGAAACCGTGAAAGAAAGACTACATTTTGCTCGCCAGGACGGAAAAACAGTATTTAAAAATGCGGTTTTTAATATGGCCGACGTTTGTGAAAAGGTTTTAGACAGGAATGGCATGAAGAAGAAAGATATAGATTGGTTAGTAGCGCATCAGGCCAATAAACGAATTGTAGAGGCAACCGCCAGAAGAATTAATCTTGAATCTTCAAAAGTTATGTTGAACATTCAAAATTATGGCAATACAACTTCAGCCACACTACCTCTGCTCTTAGCTGATTATGAAAAGCAACTTAAAAAAGGAGACAAATTGATTTTAGCCGCATTTGGAGGAGGATTTTCATGGGGATCAATCTATTTTAAATGGTGTTATAATTCATAAAATTATTCAAAATATTACATTATGGACTTAAAAGAAATTCAAAACCTTATTAAATTTGTAGCTAAATCAGGTGCAAATGAAGTGAAGTTGGAAATGGGTGACGTTAAGATAACGATCAAGACCGGACCTACTAGTCAAGAAGCAACTTATTTTCAACAAGCTCCTCAGATCCAGATTCCAATGCCTACTCAACCCGAAATGAATGTTGTCCCACCAACTGAAGCGGCTGGTACAGAGGCAAATGATCGGGAAGAGGATAATTCAAAATTTATAGTAATTAAATCTCCAATCATTGGAACTCTTTACAGAAAACCATCTCCTGATAAACCTGTTTTTGTCAAAGTAGGTGATAGTATTGAAGTTGGTGACACTGTGTGTATTATTGAAGCCATGAAACTTTTTAACGAAGTTGAGTCCGAAGTCTCGGGCAAGATCGTTAAGGTTTTGATTGAGGATTCTTCACCAGTTGAATTTGATCAACCATTGTTCTTAATTGATCCTTCTTAGCAATTTGCTTTGTTTTAAGCGGGTTAAGGCATAAACCTTTATCCAAGATTCAACACTAATATAATTTGATGTAATTATGTTTAAAAAAATATTAATTGCGAACCGAGGGGAAATAGCTTTGCGTATTATACGTACGTGCAGGGAAATGGGTATTCATTCGGTCGCTGTGTATTCAACAGCGGATGCTGAAAGTTTACACGTAAGATTCGCTGACGAAGCTGTATGTATTGGACCACCGTCTAGTGCTGATTCATATCTTAAAATTTCAAATATCATTGCTGCTGCGGAAATCACGAATGCAGATGCGATTCACCCAGGTTATGGATTTTTAGCCGAGAACGCAAGATTTTCAAAGATTTGTGAAGAGCATGGTATAAAATTCATTGGAGCTACTGAAGAGATGATCAATTTGATGGGTGACAAAGCTGCGGCCAAGGCAACCATGAAAAAAGCAGGCGTACCTACAGTCCCTGGTTCGGAGGGTATCCTTGCAACCTTACCGATTGCCAGAAAAACAGCTGAAAAAGTTGGTTATCCTGTAATGCTTAAAGCTACTGCAGGAGGTGGAGGTAAAGGGATGAGAGCAGTATGGAAACCTGAAGAACTTGAAGGTGCTTGGGAAGCGGCTCGTCAGGAAGCAAAGGCTGGTTTTGGGAATGATGCCATGTATATGGAAAAATTAATAGAAGAACCCAGACATATTGAAATTCAAATAATAGGTGATTCAACCGGAAAAGCCTGTCATTTATCTGAAAGAGATTGTTCAATTCAAAGGAGACACCAGAAACTGACTGAAGAAACTCCATCTCCATTTATGACTGATGAATTGAGAAAAAAAATGGGAGAGGCAGCTGTTAAAGCTTCGGAATTTATAAATTATGAAGGCGCGGGTACAATAGAGTTCCTTGTAGACAAAAACCGGAATTTTTACTTCATGGAAATGAATACCAGGATACAGGTTGAGCACCCTATTACCGAACAGGTTATTGGGAATTTCGATCTTATATGTGAGCAGATAAAGGTAGCTGCAGGTGTTCCTATCATCGGGATTAATTATTTCCCAACCCAACATGCTATAGAGTGCAGGATCAATGCGGAAGATCCGTTTAACGGATTTAGGCCATCTCCGGGAACCATCACAATATTTCATGCCCCTGGAGGACATGGAGTGAGGCTGGACACCCATGTTTATGCTGGGTATACTATCCCGCCAAATTATGATTCAATGATTGCTAAGTTGATCGTGACATCACAAACAAGAGAAGGAGCTATCAGCAAAATGAAAAGAGCCTTGGACGAGTTTGTAATTGAAGGTGTAAAAACAACCATCCCATTTCATAGACAATTAATGGATGACCCGAACTATATTGAGGGAAATTATACCACGAAATTTATGGAAGACTTTGTTATCCAGAAGGATTAAGACAGAATTAGATAAAAAAAAGATATGAGTTTTCATATCTTTTTTTTTACATTTATAAATAAATGAACTTTGATATATATAGCTGTTATTGCTAATTACAGGCAATTAGAGAACGATCAAATTCACAAACCATGAAAGAAAGTAATCTCAAAATTGATGGAATTGATAAATTAATCCTCAATCAACTGATGTTGG
>JAUXCI010000012.1 GCA_030618945.1 Flavobacteriaceae bacterium | reverse complement strand
CCTCCTGTGATAATAATGATGTCTTTTTCAGTTACGTCAATATTATTTCTTTTATAGTACTCACTAAGTTTTGTTCTATATTCTTCGGATCCCTCACTTCGCGCATAAGACAATACCTTGATATCATTATTTTTAACTGCTTCCAGAGCAGCTTTTGGGGTTTCGATATCGGGCTGGCCAATATTCAAATGAAATACCTTAATTCCTCTTTTTTTAGCGTCTTCGGCATAAGGAACTAGTTTTCGAATAGGTGATTCAGGCATTAGCCTTCCTTTTAAAGATATTTTAGGCATATTAAGAAGTATTAAATAAGCTTACAAAATTGCGAAATATTATTCACTTTTTACTGATTAAAATCTCTTTTTTGAAGTATATTTCGTATATTTATATGTTATAAAAATAACTTTAAATCAAGGATTATGTCAAGCGATTCTAAATTATTATTAGGGCTCATTTTAGGTGCAGCAACTGGTGCAGTGGCGGGTTTACTGTTAGCTCCAGCTTCGGGAAAGGAAACCCGAGAAAAAATTTCAGATAAGGCAGGTGAATTAAAAAGTGATCTGGATAAGAAATTTAATGAACTGTCAAAAAAACTTCACGATTTGGATAGTGAATCTTTAAAGGATTTTAAAGAAAAATTCAGCGATGTTAAATCTTCTGTTAAAGAAAGATATGATGCTTTGGCTGTCAAGGTAAAGCAACTGGAAAAGGAACTTGCTGAAAAAATGGAATCCATAAGAAAAGAAGCTAAACCAGTTGAGTCAGGTTCTAATTCAATATAAATAAATGTTGAAATAGAACATGATAGATTTGTTTAAAAAATATGTTGAGAACAGAATTGAACTAGTTAAATTTAATTTTATAGGCGCTATTGCAAATGTGGCAGCTGGTATGGTTAGCTCGTTTTTGTTATTGATCATAGGTATATTTATATTGCTTATGTTCAGTATTTCTTTGGCTTTTTGGTTATCTACTTTTTTTGAAAGTGAAATTATTGGTTTTGCAATTATGGGGCTTTTCTATTTTGTTTTGTTGATTGTTTATACAATGTTTGCAAAGAATAGTGTAGAATTAAAGATCAAGGATAGTATAGTTGAATCGGCTTTGTCGGATGAGGATGAATTTAACAAGACCTTTGATGATGAATAGTAGTCAGGGAAAAATAAAATCGCTAGCGGAATTAAATCAGGCCAAGCAAAAATTGACTCTTGAAATAAAGGAGCAGGAATCTAATTTTTTAAGTAGTCCTTTTTTTGCAATTCCAGCCGCCATTTTAGATACAGGATCTTTTAAGAGTGGTTTGAAAAATTCAATGGAGTCGATTTCTCTACATGATTATAAAAGGGTTGCACTCAATCTTATAAGTACAGCTCTTATGGCAAATAGAAGGACTAGAAAATTTGCTATTGGCTTTATTATTGCCAAAGAAATGGTTCCTTTTATTCTTGAAAAGGTAAATGAATTTGTTAAAAAATAATTTAATTACTGGGGGCTGAATAAAAGCTAAATATTTCTTAAAATTATTGTCATATCTATTTTTTGTGGTACTTTGAAAATGGTATTATACGATCCATGATAATTAAAAAAATAGCCCTGTATTCTATTATATTTCTTCTGACAATTTCTTCGTTTGCTCAGGGTACATTCAAGATATTAGACAATCGCAAAGAAAATAAATCTATGCCATTTACTTTGGTGAACAACTTAATTGTTGTCAAGGCAGAAATTAATGGTAAGGAGTTGTCGTTTTTACTTGATTCGGGGGTCAAGAGAACCATGCTTTTCAATCTTAAATTTGCTGATTCTCTTGTTCTTAAGAATGTAGAGAAGCTTAAAATAAGAGGCTTAGGAGAAGGGAACCCAATCAATGCTGTTAAATCAAAAGGCAATTTGTTCGATATGAATGGAATTGTAAACGATGATTTGAACTTGTTTGTGATTACCGATAACCTTTTTGATTTGTCCGCCAAAATGGGAGTTGATATTCATGGTATTATTGGGGGGGATCTGCTTAAAAACTTTGTCGTAAAAATCAACTATGCTCAAAAAAAAATCACCTTTTACATGCCGGATACTTTTGACTATTCAAAGTGTAAAAACTGTGAATCTTTCCCTTTGGACTTTTATAATAGTAAACCTTTTATTAACGTCGAGATTGAAGATCATTTAGGAAAAGAAATTGATGTAAAGTTATTAATAGACTCCGGAGGAGGTGATGCTTTGTGGTTGTTTCCTCACTCAAACCCGGATATAATTGTTTCGGATAAGTATTTTGATGATTTTTTAGGCAAAGGCCTGAATGGCAATATATTTGGCAAAAAAAGTCGAATTAAAAAATTGAAAATTGGTAGTTTTGAGTTTGAGGATGCGTCTGTTTCTTATCCCGATTCAACATCTATGGTTAAAATGCATAGTAACAAAGATCGTAACGGTACTTTGGGAGCCGAAATCCTTAAGCGCTTTTTGGTAATTTTTGATTATCCCAATCGGAAGATTACGCTTAAAAAAAATAAGCAGCTATATAAGGATCCATTTTTGTACAATATGAGCGGTATGGAACTCATATTTGGAGGAGAAATGTTGGTTAAAGTTAAAAGAGCACGTCTTGTAGATCCAGATAAAAGTATGAATACATCGATTACTGAAATATTTTATAACTATGATTGGACATACAAGCCTAGTTATCAGGTTTCACTTGTAAGGAATGGTTCTCCAGCTCATTTGGCTGGAATTATGGAAGGAGATATAGTATTAGAAATCAATGGAAAACCCGCTTATAGTTTAAAAATGCAAGAGCTTATTCATTTGCTTTCAATTAAAGAGAATAAGAAAATTAAATTACTGATTGACAGAAATGGTGAGCATCTCAGATATGAATTTATTCTAAAAAGCCTTTTATAAAAAAAGCCCTGTATACAGGGCTTTTTTTATATTAATTTTCAGAAACTACACTTTTCTTCTTTTGAAGATCACCTGCTTCATTTTCCAGGACTCTTCCTTTTACTTTCAAAACCACCGTTGGTTCAAATGCATTCGAGGTAATGGTTACTGTTTTCGAAAAAGGCCCAATCCTATTGGTCGCATACTTAACTTTAATTTCTCCTGAATCTCCAGGCATAATTGGCTCTTCAGGTTTTGTAGGAACGGTACACCCGCAGCTGCCTTTTACGGTACTTATAATCAAAGGAGATTTACCAATATTTTTAAATTTAAAAGTCCTGTTCCCATCAGAATTGGCCGCAATATCTCCATAATCAATTACGTCATTTTCGAATTCAAATACAGGTCCTGTAAAGTCTTTTTTAATTTCTTCTTTTGTCTGTCCGTTAACTGAGATTGACAAAATTCCGATAAATAATATAAATAGTATTTTTCTCATGATAAATAATTTGTTCCAAAATTAATATATTTTGGAATAAATCTAACTGAAATAGACTTAATTTATTGCTTAAAATCGTAATTTTGCACACTATTTTAGAAAAATTTAACAAATGAATATTCCTGCTAAGTATAATCCTGAGGCCGTTGAGGAAAAATGGTACAACTATTGGATGGAAAATAATTTTTTTCATTCAGAGCCTGACCAACGTGAACCCTATACAATTGTTATCCCACCACCTAATGTTACGGGTGTTTTACACATGGGGCATATGTTGAATATTACTATTCAGGACGTATTGATAAGACGGAAAAGAATGCAGGGGTTTAATGTTTGTTGGGTGCCAGGAACAGATCATGCTTCTATTGCAACAGAGGCTAAGGTAGTGGCCAAACTAAAGGATGAAGGAATTAAAAAATCTGATCTTAGCAGAGAAGAATTTATTGAACATGCCTGGGATTGGACGCATAAACATGGCGGTCTTATTTTAGAGCAACTCAAGAAACTTGGGGCTTCATGCGACTGGGAAAGAACTAAATTCACTATGGATGAGGATCTTAATAAGTCGGTCATCAAAATATTTATTGATCTTCATAAAAAAGGACAGATATATAAGGGTTACCGGATGGTGAATTGGGATCCGGAAGCAAAAACAACCCTTAGCGATGAAGAGGTTATATATAAAGAGCAGCCGGGCAAGTTATATTATTTGAATTATTTTGTTGAAGGAAGTGAGGAAGTTGTTCAGATCGCTACAACTCGCCCTGAGACCATTTTAGGAGATACGGCTATTTGTGTTCATCCTCAGGATATGAGGTTTAAACACCTTATTGGAAAAAATGCAATTGTCCCTATTGTTGGCAGATCGATTCCAATTATTGAAGATGAATACGTGGATATGGAATTTGGTACCGGTAGTTTGAAAATAACGCCGGCTCATGATCCTAATGATAAAATAATTGGTGAAAAGCACAAGTTAGATGTGATTGATATATTTAATGACGATGCCACTTTGAATAGCTTTGGACTACACTATGAGGGAAAGGACCGGTTTGTTGTAAGGAAGGAGATACTAAAGGAATTAGAGGAAAAAGGATTTCTGGTAAAGGCCGAAGATTATACACATAAGGTAGGTACCTCAGAGAGGACAGGAGTTATTATTGAACCCAAAATTTCGGAACAGTGGTTTCTTAAAATGGAAGAACTTGTAAAGCCTGCGATTAAGGCTGTTCTTGAAAGTGATGAAATAAAACTGGTGCCTAGCAAATTTATGAATACTTACCGCCATTGGTTGGAAAATATTCGAGATTGGAACATTTCCCGTCAACTCTATTGGGGGCATAGAATTCCAGCTTTTTACTACGGAAACGGCACGAATGATTTCGTCGTGGCTCAAGATATAGATCAAGCCCTGGAACTGGCCAAGGAAAAATTAAATTCAGAGGACCTTAAAGCGTCTGACCTTAGACAGGATGAAGATTCATTAGATACATGGTTTTCTTCATGGCTATGGCCCATTAGTGTTTTTAATGGGATCATTGATCCTGAAAATGAAGAATTTAAGTATTATTACCCAACAAATGATCTTGTTACCGGTCCAGATATACTATTTTTCTGGGTTGCGAGAATGATCATTGCAGGTTATGAGTTTGCTGATCAAAAACCGTTTAAGAATGTGTATTTGACAGGGCTTGTTAGAGACAAGCAACGAAGAAAAATGTCAAAGTCATTAGGCAATTCTCCTGACCCTATTGAGCTAATGGAAACATATGGGGCTGATGGGGTTAGAGCTGGCATTTTAATGAGCTCAGCGGCCGGAAATGATCTTTTGTTCGATGAATCCCTTATGCTACAGGGAAGAAATTTTGCTAATAAAATCTGGAATGGATTTAGATTAGTGAATGGATGGGAAATATCAGAAACTGAGGAACAATCAGAGTCTTCTAAAAAAGCCATTGAATGGTATAAATCTAAATTTCAAATGACTTTGTCTTTTATAGATAGTCAATTTGATCAATACCGCTTGTCCGATGCTTTGACAGCAATTTATAAGTTGGTATGGGATGATTTTTCGTCCTGGTACCTGGAAATGGTTAAGCCGGAATTTGGCAAAGCTATTGACCGACAAACTTTTGAAGCAACCTTGAGCTTTTTTGAAGACAACTTGAGAATTCTTCACCCCTTTATGCCGTTTATTACGGAAGATATATGGCAGTATTTAAAAGAAAGAGATACAGCGGAGGCTTTGATCATTTCTGAATACCCAACAAAGAATTCATTCGATGAGAATGTGTTGCAGGAATTTGAGGTCGTCAAAGAAATAATTTCTGCCATCAGGAACATAAGAAAAGAAAAGAATCTGTCATTCAAAGAAAAACTTGATTTATCAATCATTAAAAAGGAGGGTCTCAATTCAGATTTTTTTGGCTTGATCCGAAAGTTGTGCAACGTGTCACAAATTGAAGAGGTTGATATGAAAATAGAAAATGCCTTGTCATTTAGGGTAGGGGCAAATGAATTCTTTATACCGTATGCAGATAGTATTGATGTTGAAGGAGAGATCAAAAAAATAAAGGAAGAATTGAAGTATAATAAGGGTTTTCTTATTTCCGTTCAGAAAAAACTATCGAACGAAAGGTTTGTAAATAACGCCCCGGAAAATGTAATTTTAAACGAAAGGAAAAAAGAAGCCGATGCATTGGCAAAAATAGCGATGCTTGAAGAAAGTTTAAAATCTCTTTAAACCATATATAGATTTATTTGGTGGTATTACCCTTCAGGCTATCTGTAAAAACATGGTCAACTGGCTCCCAAAGTTCAATTTTGTTTCCATCTGGATCCATAATGTGAACAAATTTGCCATAGTCAAAACTTTCTATTTCATCGCAGATGGTGACTCCTATTTTTTTACAGTTAATATTTTGGCATTAATGAGCACTTCGTCCCATGTTTTACTTACTCCGTCAGCACCTCTGTGTAGTTCCAGGCATGCCTGATTCAATGACTCAAGTGCAGCCTGAGCTTGCCAGTTATTTAAATCCATGGAGGCATTAATTAGTATGGTATCATTGCTCATTTCAAAATCAAAGGGAAGATCTTTTGTAAGGCCGTTCATGGTTAATGAAAGCGAGCCTTTCTCTTGGTCTTCTATTTTAAAGCTACCTTTTAAATTTAGACTGTTTTCCATAACAGCAAAAAAGAACTTATTTAGTTTAGCGTCACGAATTGTGTCTTTTGAAAAAATACTTGAAATTGGAATTTCAAATTCTAAGCCATCCAAGGCAGCTGAAGGGTTGGACGCTTCATTTGATTTATTAATTTTGATCTCTTTAAAAATCCCTTTTACCGGAACTTTGTCACTGGTTTTAAAGGCAGTCCATTGAACTGTAGAATTCTTGGAGTCAACCATATATATTGGAGAAAGTTCTGATAAATCAGCAGTTTTTTTTTCTTTGGCACAAGAAACTAATAACAAGGAAAAAATTAAAATAAGTGAAATGTTAAGTAGGTTTTTCATAAAGTTTTTGGTTATTTAAGAAATTTTTTCACCAGTATATTTTTCAACTAATTTGATGTATTCAATTTTAGCTTCATCAGCTGAAATATTGGCAATTTGAAAATAGGCATTCAATTTAAATGCATTTCTAATTCTATCATTCCCCGAAGGAATGACCATTGAGTCATTTGTAGTGGCGTGCTTATAATAGGAGTAAAACTGCAACATGATATCAGGTGGTAATTTTTCCGTCATAGCGGAAGCCAGTTCAAATGCTTTTTTAAATTTCCTATCCAGATCTTCCATTATTTTGAAGCTATGATGGTTTCACCTCCCTTTGTTTTTTGATCCAGTTCAACATGAATCTTCATGTCTAAAGGTACAAAAATATCAATTCTAGATCCAAATTTAATAAATCCGGCATCCTCACCTTGAATCACTTGCCGGTCCTTTTTTGCATAATTCACAATTCTTCTGGCAACGGCACCCGCTATTTGCCTATAGAGTATTTCACCTATCGACGGGTTTTCCACAACTATTGTGGTCCGTTCATTATCAACAGAAGATTTTGGATGCCATGCTACCAAATATTTACCAGGATGATATTTGCTGTATTTAACAAGGCCAGATACTGGATAACGAGTAACGTGAACGTTTAAAGGTGACATAAAAATCGAGATCTGTCTTTTTTTACCTTTGAAATATTCATTTTCGAATACTTCTTCAATGACAACAACCTTACCATCTGCAGGAGCAATCACATGATCATCAATAAGATTGGTATTTCTTTTTGGATCTCTAAAAAATTGGAGAATCAATATAAAAAAGACCAGAATGAGGATCATCAGAGACTTTTGAAGCCAATAGATCTCTATAAAATTATCTATTAATAATAAACTGCTCACCAAAATCAAGGCAGCATATAATATGATCTTAAAACCTTCTTTATGGAACATTATGTAGTCAAAAATAAATATATAAAAATAAAAGGAGTTGCAAATATAACACTATCTAATCTATCTAGAAAGCCACCGTGTCCAGGTAATAAATTACTACTGTCTTTTATTCCAGCTTGTCTTTTAAACATAGATTCAATTAAATCTCCAAGCACGCCAAAAATACTTACGATAATCGCTATCGTAAACCACTGAAGGGGTTGAATGCTCGTGCAGTAATTGGCTACGAAATAGCCTGCGATAAAAGTAAAGATAAAACCTCCCAGAAACCCTTCAATTGTTTTATTTGGAGAAACCCGACCTATTAATTTGTGTTTGCCAAAATTCTTACCGATTAAGAATGCGAATACGTCGTTACTCCAAATCAAAATAAAAATTCCAATGATGATTGAAGTATCAAAAGTTCCATCAAAATTTAAATAAGGAATTTTTATCAGTAGCGAAAAGGGCAGGGCTACGTATATGAGGCTTAAAAAGTTTACTGCTAAATATTGTTTGGCAATTTTTCTGGATGATACAAGAGTAAGAATAAATGAAAAATATACAGCCACCAAAAAAATGGAAAGTGTAATTTTTTTAGATAGATCATCTTCAAAAACAATCAAATTATTATTGGAGATGACCGCGGTAAAGAAAGATGTAACTCCTAATAAATAAGGATAAACACTTCTAAGTTCCAGTATCTTAATAAATTCATAAATGCAAATAAGCATGAAGACCAAAAACAAACTATAAAAAAACAAAGCCCCTAAAAGAGACGACGAAATGACTAGGGCCACATAGATCAGGCCAAAAATAATTCGTTTGGTAAAATTGTTCATCTAATTATAAATCTTCTAGTAACAGTAAATATAGGGATTTGGAATTAGTATGGCCGTAACTCATAAAATCTGTTTCTGATTTATTTATAATATAATCTTTTATTGAGCTGATGATCGTGGGGGCATTCTTTTCTGAACGATTTCTAATTCCGGATATTCCGTCTCTTGAATCTTTAGTAATCTGGCTTGTTTTTGCACAAACAATAAAGTTTAACGGAAGATCTTTAAGCTTTTTGTCCTTTAACTGCTTTGAAGAAAATAAAATGCTTCCGTCATTTGCAATCAAACATTCACAGTGAGATAAAAAAGGTAAGGAAGGGATTATTTTTGTTGTTTTGGCGCTATTTATTTTGGTAAGTAGTTCTTTAAGATTTTCATCAAATGAAATAACGTTATTCCATTGATTCTCTTGTAAGACTTGTATCAAATTCTTTTCCAACTCATCAAGATCCGAACAATATAAAAATTTACCACCTTTGTGAATAAATTTCTTAACAAATAACTCATCAACTGAAAATTCTTCATCTTGATGCGTATCCTTATGTTGTTCCTCTTTTTGAGAAATTTTAACTATTTTTTTTAAAAATTTATCAAAAAAATTCATAAGCAAAATGTATGAATCAAATGTACAAAAACACTTTGATTAATTAGGGTTTTCCTCTGTATTTTCCTTCTCAGGTTTATCCTCTTTTGGAGCAGAAACAACTTTCTTTCCCACCGTAGGTTTATCCTCTTTTTGAGCAGAAACTACCTTCTTCACCACCTCAGGTTCAACATAAAAAGGTCTTGGACCAAAGATTGTTTTAAGGTCGCCCTCAAATATTACCTCCTTTTCAACTAAAATTTCCGCTAGCGCAATAAGTTTAGTTTTGTTTTCCTCTAGTATTTTAATGGCTCGTTTATATTGTTTTTCGATGATTTTAGAAATTTCTTCATCAATAGCCTTAGCAGTGTGTTCACTATAGGGTTTGGTAAAACTATATTCATTTTGACCACTTGAATCGTAATAGGTGATATTACCTATTTTATCATTCAGTCCATAAATACTCACGATAGCTCTTGCCTGGCGCGTTACTTTTTCAAGATCATTCAGAGCACCGGTTGAAATTCGATTAAAAATCACCCTTTCTGCCGCTCTTCCTCCAAGTGTTGCACACATTTCATCCAACATTTGATCGGTTTCTACGATTTGTCTTTCTTCTGGTAAATACCAGGCGGCCCCTAGAGATTTCCCTCTCGGTACAATCGTTACTTTTACCAATGGAGCTGCGTGTTCAAGCATCCAACTCACCGTGGCATGACCTGCCTCGTGGTAGGCAATTGTTTTCTTCTCTTTTGGCGTAATGATTTTATTTTTCTTTTCTAAACCACCAACAATTCTGTCCACGGCATCGAGGAAATCCTGATGATGAACACTCTTTTTGCTTTTTCTGGCAGCGATCAATGCAGATTCATTACAAACATTGGCAATGTCAGCACCAGAAAAACCCGGAGTTTGTTTAGATAAGAATTCCAGGTCTACATCCTTTGCCATTTTCAAAGGCTTTACATGTACTTCAAATATTTCTTTTCTTTCGTTACGATCTGGTAAATCAACATAGATCTGTCTGTCAAATCTACCCGCCCTCATCAAAGCCTTGTCAAGAACATCTGCTCTGTTGGTTGCGGCTAAAACAATGACGTTAACGTCAGTTCCAAACCCATCCATTTCTGTAAGCAACTGATTGAGCGTATTTTCTCTCTCATCGTTTCCACCGGTAATGCTGTTTTTTCCTCTCGCTCTACCAATAGCATCTATTTCGTCAATAAATATAATGGAAGGTGATTTTACGGCTGCCTGTTTAAAAAGGTCTCTAACTCTAGATGCTCCTACGCCAACAAACATTTCAACAAAATCAGAGCCTGATAATGAAAAGAAAGGTACGCCAGCTTCTCCTGCTACAGCTTTGGCCAAAAGCGTTTTACCAGTACCCGGAGGTCCAACCAATAAAGCTCCTTTTGGGATTTTGCCCCCAAGATTTGTGTATTTATCAGGATGCTTAAGAAAATCAACAATTTCCTGAACTTCTTCTTTTGCACCTTCTAGTCCGGCAACGTCTTTGAAAGAGGTTCTAACCTTGGTGTTCTCATCAAAAAGCTTGGCTTTTGACTTACCAATATTAAAAATTTGTCCGCCGCCACCACCGCCACCGCCTGACATTCTTTTCATAAAAAAGAACCACAAGCCAATGATAAATATAAATGGTAGCCAAACTAAAAATGAATCAAAGAAGCTTGTTCTGGTCGTGTTGTCCTTGTCAAAATCAAGTTCAAACTCAGTTCTGGCTTTGTCAAGATTCTGCTCAAAATTTTGAAGATCCCCAAAATCATATATGTATACTGGTGTAGTTTGCCCAAAAACAGAGGGGTTTTTAGTCTTATTATATTTGTCTTTTGTATTAAGTGCCTCGCTTTTAATTGTCAACTGAGCAATATCACCGTTAACGATTAGAATTTGCTCAATATCATTTTCATTGAGGATTTCATTAAATTCGTTTTGAGTCAGTTTATTACTAGCTAAATCAGCGCTATTCAATAATTGATAACCAATCAATAGCGCAAAAATAATTCCATAGATCCAATAGAAATTGAACTTGAAATTGAATTGTTTAAAGGGAGAATTATTATTATCCTTATTTGGTTTTTCTTTTTTCATCGTTAAAGTTTAATGTTTGATGCTTAATAAGCACTTTGAATGTTGGTTATTTTTGCATCACCCCAAAGTCCTTCAAGGTTATAAAATTGTCTCACGTCTCTTTGAAATACATGAACCACTATGTTCACATAATCAAGTAAAACCCATTCAGCATTAGATTCGCCTTCTACGTGCCAAGGCTTGTCTTTCAGGATTTTACTAACATGTTTTTGTATGGAACCGGAAATTGCATTAACCTGAGTATTGGAATTCCCATCGCAAATTATAAAATAATCACAAACCGTATTTTCTATTTCTCTAAGATCAAGAATCGAAATATTTTCACCTTTTACATCTTCAATCCCTTTCACAATTTCAGTGATCAAAAGATCTGAAGTAACAATTTTTTTCGCCATTAATTTGTTTAAAAATTTCTTGCAAATGTATTACATTTTTATCAATTTCGCTGAACGACACTTACAATATTACATATGTACCTAGTCAAACTTAATGCCATAGATTCAACGAATTCTTATTTGAAAAAAATGTCCAAAAAAGGAGGTTTGGAGAAATGGACTGTAGTAAGCACTGAATATCAGTCAGCAGGGCGAGGGCAAAAAGGTGCGGTATGGCAATCTGATAAGTCTAAAAACCTAATATGTAGTATTTTAGTTAGATTAAATGGGTTTAAGGCAAGGGATCAATTTTTACTAAATTGTGCCGCTTCACTTGGGATTTATAATGCTTTAACGAAATATAATCTACCAAAACTAAGCATAAAATGGCCGAACGACATAATGTCAGTGTCAAAGAAACTGGGAGGTTTGCTAATTGAGAACACCTTGATGCATGATGAGATAAATCATACAATTATCGGTATCGGACTAAATGTAAATCAGATCAGTTTTTCCAAAGATCTGCCTTTTGCAGTTTCCATAAAACAATTGATCATTAAAGATTTGGATAGAGATGTATTGTTAAACGAGATCGTTGAATCGATCCAGCATCAATTCGACCTGATTTTTCAAAAGAAACATAAGGAACTTTGGGAAGCATATGATCAGCGGTTATTCAGAAAAAATGTGGCTCATATGTTTGCAGACCAACAAGGACAAAAATTTATGGGCATTATAAAAGGGGTCAGCCAACAAGGCTTACTTATAGTTGAAAACGAAGAACAAACCTTAAAGACTTATAACTTCAAAGAGATCACTTATTTATAAAACTGCATTTGAAGGTCACTACTTTTTGCTTATGTTAGTCATAAGGGTATCAATAAACTTTTGTAGGGGGCTTTTAACCATCATTGCAACCATAGGATTGAATTTTCCGTCAAAGAGCAATTGAACATCACAAGAAGAAGCTGTTTGTTCCTTAATGTTAGCGGTTAGTGTAAATGGAAATTTTTCATTGGTAGAACCGAGAACTATTTTATTGGGCTCTACCAATTCTTCCAATTTTAGTTCTATCTGAGGCATTCCTTTTAATGCGAATAAAAAGGATGATTCACCTGCTTCAAATTTATCAATATTGTCAGGCATGAGTTGTTCAAAATTACCCACTTTTGACAGGTATTCAAAAATTTCTTGATTAGACTTTTCAAGTGTAACTTTAGGACTTTCTAAATTCATAATTGTTTAATTACCGTTCCATTCAGCAGGGTTTTCTCTCCAGTCTTTTAGGGTTCCTAATTGTTTAGTAGCAATAAAGTTGGTTTCAAGGGCCTGCTCTAAAAGGTTATCGTAATCACTTAAGGTGGTTAACTCTAAGTGAAACTCTTTAAAATTATTCTCAGCTATTTCAAAACCGTAATCAAAAATAGCGACCATGCCAATAACTCTGGCTCCGGCCTCTTTAAGTGCTTTAACGGCATTAAGACTGCTTTTTCCTGTGCTGATCAAATCTTCTACCACAACAACATTTTGACCACTGTCCAAAAATCCTTCAATTTGATTTTTTCTTCCATGCTGTTTTGGTTCCGGCCGCACATAGATAAAAGGAACACCTAATTCTTGTGCCACTAAAACCCCAATGGCAATAGCACCAGTTGCTACACCAGCAATCACATCAGGTTGACCATGCTTTTCCAAAATGATTTTCGCGAGATTTTCTCGAATATAATTTCGAATCATCACATAAGATAAGGTGACGCGATTATCACAATAAATTGGTGATTTCCATCCTGAAGCCCATGAAAAGGGTTCTTCAGGTTGCAATTTTATCGCTTTTATCTTCAAAAGCAATTCAGCTGTCTTTTTTGCAGTATTTTTGTCAAAAATCATACAACAAATGTATACAATTTTTAAGAATGATACTCCAATTATTTTAACCGATGATGTAAAAAATCTCGAGCAGAATCACATAGTCTACTGGAAAGATTTGAGCCGAGAGAACATGCTTGATGAGAAAACATTGTCTGCTAAAAAGGAAATATTGATCTTCCATCATGACCTAAAAACATTGTGGTTTGAATTTTGTCAGCATTTTAAAGTGATTGAGGCTGCCGGTGGAATAGTCCGCAATAGCGGAAATGAATTATTGTTTATATACAGATTTGATAAGTGGGACTTGCCAAAAGGAAAAATAGAACCTGGTGAAAGCCAAGAAATGGCAGCCATAAGGGAGGTTAAGGAGGAATGTGGTTTTGGACAAATTGAATTGGGTAGGGCGCTTTCAACTACCTATCATATTTATGAAGAAAACAATAAAGAGATTTTAAAAATCACCCATTGGTTCAATATGTATTCAGACGATCGTGATTTGAAACCACAAGTGGAAGAAGGAATTACGGCAATCAGATGGATTAAAGCAACAGACACCGAGCTGGTACGGCATAATACCTATCCCAATATTCAATTACTATTAAAAGCGTATCAAGCTGTAAATCAATAAATAAGAGATTCAAACATTTAATCCTTAGAAAACAGTATATTTGCCGCTTTTCAAAAATTAGATTGATGACCGAATTTATATCAAAAAGATTACCCAATGTAAAAAATGATGTGTTATCTGGAATCACCGTGGCTCTTGCATTGGTGCCAGAAGCAGTGGCCTTTGCCTTTGTAGCTGGAGTTGACCCATTAGTTGGACTTTATGCAGCGTTTATGGTGGGCTTGATCACGTCAGTATTTGGTGGTAGACCTGGAATGATTTCTGGTGCAACAGGGGCTTTAGCCGTAGTAATGGTAAGTCTTGTGGCACGTGGAAATGAAATGGGTGAACCCGGTGAAAATCTAGGTTTGTATTATTTGTTTGCGACCGTAATCCTAATGGGCTTTATTCAGGTCTTGGCAGGAATTTTAAAACTGGGTAAATTTGTTAGACTTATTCCCCATCCTGTAATGATGGGTTTTGTCAATGGTCTTGCAATCGTTATATTTCTTTCTCAACTCGGTATGTTTAAAAAAACCGTTGATGGCGAAAAAATATGGCTTCAGGGGATGGAGTTTTATTTGATGAGTGGCTTAGTAGGGCTTACTATGTTGATGATGTGGGGTTTACCAAAACTAAAGATAACAAAGAATTTACCAGAGGCCTTGTTGGCAATATTAGCCGTTTCAACCATTGTGATTTTATTTAATTTTGATGTGGCTACTGTTGGTTCGTTTATTAAAGACGGTGGAGGTGAAGGATTAAAAGGAGGACTTCCAAGTTTTCAATGGGAGCTTTTTAGTACAGTTCCTTTTCAATGGTCAACCATTAAATTCATCTTTCCTTATGCCCTTATTCTTGCGGCCATTGGATTGATAGAATCTTTGATGACTTTGAACTTAATAGATGAATTAACCGATACCAGGGGTAATGGAAATAAAGAATGTATAGCCCAGGGAAGCGCAAATATTGTCACAGGTTTGTTTGGAGGCATGGGTGGATGTGCCATGATAGGCCAATCCATTATTAATATAAAATCTGGAGGTAGATCAAGACTTTCGGGAATAGTAGCTGCTTTGATGCTTCTCTTTTTTATTTTATTTGGATCATCATATATAGAGCGGGTACCTATTGCTGCTCTGGTAGGCGTTATGTTTATGGTTGTGGTTGGAACTTTTGCCTGGAGTAGTTTCAGGATTATAACCAAAATTCCCAGAACTGATGTTTTTGTTATCGTTCTCGTTTCTGCGCTAACGGTAATTTTTGACCTGGCCATAGCAGTATTTGCCGGGGTTATTGTAAGTGCCCTTGTTTTTTCATGGGAAAACGCAAAGAGGATTCGGTCGCGTAAAAGGATGAAACCTGATGGCACCAAAGTTTACGAGATTTGGGGTCCCTTGTTTTTTGGCTCTATCTCGGCCTTTAACGATAAATTTGATGTTAAAAACGATCCTGATAAAGTAGAAATTGATTTTGTGGAATCAAGGATCAGCGATCATTCCGCCCTTGAAGCGATCTTGAATTTGGTAAAAAAGTATGAGGCAGAAAATAAAACAATCCACTTAAAACATTTAAGTGTGGAATGTAAAGCCCTGTTATACAAATCGGATCCAAAATTTCATCAGGTAATCATCGATGCCATTGATGATCCGAGGTATCATTTGGCTGCCAATCCGGAAGAATTCCCAAAGAGTCTTTCAGAATATCATTTGTAAGAAAAGCGCGAGAATCGCATAGACTTAGCCTTCGGTTACAACTTTTGGAACGAACATAGATACGTCCCCCTTGTTGATAAGGATGTCTCTTACTATACTGGAACTGATATAAGAAGTGTCGGCACTTGTCAATAAAAAAACGGTTTCAATCTTTGACATTTTTCTATTCGTTTGTGCTATGGCTTTTTCAAATTCAAAATCGGCAGGATTTCTAAGGCCCCGTAAAATATACTGACTACCAATCTTATTGCAATAATCTATGGTTAAACCATTATAGGTATCAACCACTACATTGGGTACATTCTCATAAGTTTTTTCGATAAATGCCTTCCGTTGTTTAAGGGTAAACATGTATTGCTTTGAAGAATTCGTACCGATGGCAATGATGATCTTATCAAAAAGAGGTATAGCTCTATCAATAATGTCGGTATGTCCAAGTGTAAGCGGGTCAAAAGACCCGGGAAAAACTGCTGATTTCTTCATGATTTTAATACTTGATTGGTGTGATTTAATTAATATCAATACAACTTTCAAATAATGCTGAAAGAGAAATTCCTGCTTCTAAGGCCTGTTTTGGGATGATACTTTCTGAAGACAAACCCGGAACCAAATTGAGTTCGATAAAATAAGGCTCGTCCTTAATGAAAATAAAATCAGCTCTTGACAAACCTTTTAAATGCATGCTTTGGTATATATTTCTTGCCACTTCAGAGACTTTGTTCTTTTGAATTTCTGATATTCTTGCGGGTGTAATTTCTTTTGATTTACCCAAATATTTGGCATCATAATCGAAAAAATCATTTTCCGAAACAATTTCGGTTATAGGTAATACTTTAATGTGTCCTTGATATTTAATGACTCCTACAGAGACTTCAATACCCGAGAGGAACTCTTCGATAAGAATTTCAGCATCTTCAAGAAAAGCTTTTTCCAGGGCTGGGATCAACTCACTTTCTTTGTAAACCTTGCTTATACCAAAACTGGATCCGGCCCGGTTAGGTTTCACAAAACATGGTAAGCCAACAGTATCAATGATGGATTTAAGATTTATCTCATCTTCTTTATTGAGATAAAATGATTTTGCACTTTTAATACCATAGGGTTTTAATAAACTTATACAGTCTCTTTTATTAAATGCGACTGCCATCTGATAAAAAGGAGCAGAGGAGTGTTTTATTCCCAAGAGATCAAAATAAGCAAGGATGGTGCCGTCTTCTCCCGGATGCCCATGGATCGCATTAAAAACAAAGTCAAATCTAATCTTATATCCATTAACGATTGCTGTAAAATCTTCAACGTTGATAGGGTGTTCCCTGTTATCATCGTCAACGTGCACCCACTTGTCCTTTAAGATATGAATTCGAAAGGCATTGTATTTCTCTTTGTCAAGATGATCAAAAACAATATTACCACTCTGAAGAGAAATATCTACTTCTGAGGAATAGCCTCCCATTATTATGGCGATGTTTTTTTTCATTAAATAATTAAATTTGGTAAAATGAATTGTATAAACAAACTTACAAAAAAGACTTGAAATGACTGTTTATCTGCTGATCAGTTATTATTTTAAAGTATATTTGAAAAAATTATTTTTTTGAAATGAGTTTATTGCAATATATAAAAAGCAAGGAGTTTTTAAGGACATTAATTATGATCCTGGCTATTTCCTTAATTTTGGTTTTTGGACTGTTCAGGTGGCTAAATTTTCATACCAAGCACGACGAAAAAATAACGGTTCCAAACTTAGAAATGTTGAGCCTTAACGAAACAGAGCAAAAACTACAGGAGTTAAATTTGAGGTTTGTCGTGATTGATTCTGCTAGTTTTAATCCGAAATTTCCTCCAAAATCAGTCATAGAGCAAGACCCTTTATCGGGTAGTTTTGTGAAGGAAAATAGAAAAATATACCTCACTTTAAATCCATCTGATTACAGGAAAATTACAGTTCCTAATGTTTTGGACCAAACCAAAAGACAGGTGGTTATTCAATTAAAGTCACTAGGGTTCAGGATTGGCAAAGAAAGATATGTTAAAGATCTGGGCTACGACGTTGTACGTGGGCTTGAATCCAAGAAGGGAAAAGTTGTTCCAGGCGATAAATTGCCTAAGAATACAGTAATTGACCTTGTTCTAGGAGATGGTTTGGTGAAAAGGGATTCTATAAATTAAGCAGTGTTATTCTGCCAAAATCTATAAGCTATAATGATTGAAAGTGATGAGAATTTCAATGCTAATGATGATTTATATGAGCATTTTAAATTTGTAGCTGGCGAGGGACAAGAGCCTTTGAGAGTGGATAAATTTTTAATGAACTTTATTGAAAATGCCACCAGAAACAAAATTCAGTTGGCTATAAAAGCTGGTAATGTTTTGGTCAATGAAACAGTTGTAAAAGCTAATTATAAGGTTAAATCCAAAGATGTAGTCAGAGTAGTTTTGGCTCATCCACCTCACGAAAACCTCTTGGTTGCCGAGGATATACCAATAGATGTTGTTTATGAAGATGAGGAGGTGGTCGTTATAAACAAACCCGCAGGAATGGTGGTGCATCCAGGCCATGGGAATTATAGCGGAACCCTGGTAAATGGACTTATTCATCATTTTGATAATTTGCCAAACAACAGTAATGAAAGGCCGGGACTAGTGCATCGAATTGACAAAGACACCAGTGGACTCCTTGTTGTGGCAAAAACAGATTTTGCCATGGCAAACCTTGCTAGTCAGTTTTTTAACCGAACGACCGAGAGGGTTTATATGGCGCTTGTTTGGGGAAGCCTTGCTGAAGATGAAGGTACCATTACGGGGAATATTGGCAGAAGCTTGAAAAACAGGTTGCGAATGGATGTGTTTGTTGATGGTGAGCATGGAAAACACGCGGTTACCCATTACAAGGTCCTGGAAAGGTTTAGCTATGTTACCCTGGTTGAATGTAAGCTAGAAACCGGAAGAACCCACCAGATCAGGGCTCATTTTAAGCATATCGGTCATACGCTTTTTAATGATGAACGATATGGGGGTAACCTTATTCTAAAAGGAACGACCTATACCAAATACAAGCAATTCGTTGATAATTGCTTTAAAATATTACCAAGACAAGCCTTACACGCAAAAACCCTTGGTTTTGAACACCCAACATCAAAAGAAAAAATGTTTTTTAGTTCGGAAACCCCTGATGATATACAACAGTGTATTGACAAATGGAGAAAGTACACCGTGAACCAAAAAGAAATTTAATTATTATTGTCGCAATAAATTAAATGCTAATGTCTCTTTGATTTGAGTTTAAAAAAACATTTGAAATCGGCATTTACTTCATTTTTAACATCTTTAAATAATGAAAATTGTAATATCTCCCGCAAAGTCGCTAAATTTTGAATCTGAAGTCCCAACTACTGATTTTACACAAGCAATTTTTTTAAAACAAGCAGAGAGACTTAACCGAATTTTAAGAAAAAAATCTGCAAGGTCTCTTTCGAAATTGATGTCAATTTCTCCGGCTTTAGGGCAACTGAATTATGAAAGGAATCAGAACTGGCATCTTCCTTTTAATCCAGAAAATGCTAAACAAGCAATATTCGCCTTTTCGGGAGAAGTGTATCGAGGCCTTGATGTAAATTCCATGTCCTTGCATGATTTAGAAGTGTTACAGAATAAACTGCGAATTTTATCCGGACAATACGGAATTCTAAAACCTTTGGACCTGATGCAGGCTTATCGCTTGGAAATGGGAACAAGCTTAAAAATAGGAGTAAAGCCAAATTTGTATAAATTTTGGGATAAACAAATAACCGAATCCCTTAATAATGAAATGGAAGAGGGCGAATTGTTTGTAAACCTTGCCAGCAAGGAATATTTTAGGGTGCTGCAAGCCAAAGAGATCAAATCTCCAGTGATAACTCCTATATTCAAAGAATTTAAAAATGGTGAGTACAAAATAGTCATGACCTTTGCAAAATTAGCACGCGGGCTTATGCTAAGGTATATTATTGATCATAAAGTTGAGGATCTTGACGGAATCAAGGGCTTTAATTCTAATGGCTATGGCTATGATGCGAATTTGTCAACAGAAACGGAATTGGTTTTTACGAGGTAATGATTCAATGCTGAAAT
>JAUXCI010000187.1 GCA_030618945.1 Flavobacteriaceae bacterium | reverse complement strand
ATTATAATGCATATTACACTGCGCTTTACACATTAGATTCTGATCCAACATATAATTTATTCTTTTTATATAAAGAATCTTTAGGTACATATCCTACATTAGATAATAGTGCTGATAGAGGTAATTATGGGTATGCTGAGATGCTACCAATTGTTCCTTTTCGTAGAGGGTTTAAAAACTTACGTGATGATGTTGCATCAACTGTAGAGTACAACTCTGCAAAAAAATTAATGAATATTACAAAATTTTAAAAGGGATAAAGCATAGCAGAAATTATTTTTCCTTCTAATTTACAATGGTTATTTTTGTAATAAAACAAAGTGAAAATAAAGATCTTATTTTTCGGAATGTCTAAAGATATCGTTGGAAAGAATTTGGAAACACTCGAATTTGACGATAAACTTTCAATACAGGAATTTAGACAAGAGCTAACGAATATCTTTCCAAGGCTTAAGGAAATGGAGACATATACAATAGCAGTAAATGAGGAATATGCTGAAGAGGAACAGTTACTCTCAGATAATGACACCATTGCAATAATTCCTCCGGTAAGTGGGGGATAGTTCA
Source organism: Flavobacteriaceae bacterium (assembly GCA_030618945.1). Classification (GTDB taxonomy): domain Bacteria; phylum Bacteroidota; class Bacteroidia; order Flavobacteriales; family Flavobacteriaceae; genus Lutimonas. Next base: position 4,737 of record JAUXCI010000187.1, on the reverse strand, counting down.
AACACATGAAAGAGTCAATTTTTATCAAAATAAGTACCGAAGTTTTGGAGCTTAAAACTTGTTATGATTTTGTTCAAGACGATGCTTGCGGAGGTATTGATGTTTTTATTGGGACGGTTCGCAACAATACCAACAGTAAAAAGGTACAAAAATTGGAGTTTTCGGCTTATGAACCCATGGCAATTAAAGAGATGATGAAAATTGCCACAGAAGCCATTGATAGGTTTAAAGTAAAAAAAATCGCCATTCATCACGCTGTTGGTGATCTTAAAATTGGTGAGATCCCGGTTATCATTGCTGTTTCTTCACCACATAGGGAAGCTGCGTTTAAAGCTTGTCAATTTGCAATAGACACCTTAAAAAAGACCGTACCTATTTGGAAAAAGGAATTTTTTGAAGACGGTGAAGTGTGGGTTAATGCCCACCCCTAATTAGATGATTCCCATTTTTTTCAATAAAAATGAAGCATTCATATTGACACAAACACCTTCCTTTAATTGATAATCAAAATACAATTCTTCATCTTTAATCAATGCATCAAAATATTTATTGTGAATTTGGTCGTATTCTTTATCAATATCGCATAAACTAAGATCATGAGTTGCAATGATACCTGTTGAACCTGATTTTACCAATCGCTCTACAAACTTCCTTGAACCGATAGCCTTGTCTTTACTATTGGTTCCTTTTAATATTTCATCAAGTATAATAAAATATTGTTCGTCTTTCATTTGATCCACAATAAATTTCAACCTCATTATTTCGGCATGGAAATAAGAGCTTTCATCGACAAGTGAATCCGAGGTTCTCATGCTTGTTATAAGTTTTGTGGGAGAATAATTTAATTTTTTAGCACAAACAGGAAGTCCAACATTAGCCATTACAATGGTTAATGACACGGTTCTTAAAAAAGTGCTTTTCCCTGCCATATTCGCCCCGGTTATAATCATAAAATCCTTGTTTTTGATAAGGAAGTTGTTATCGACCCTTGTTTTTTTGTTTATCAATGGATGTCCAAGCAAAGTACCGTCTAAAATATTTTCGTCCTTATTTAAGACAGGAAATTCATATTTAGGGTGATTAAAGGTGTAATTTGCCAAAGAAATTTGAGCATCAAAGAAGGCAATCACATCAAACCAGCTTTCAACTTGAGAATTATATTTCTCAATCCATTTTTCAATCTTATAACTTTGATGTAGATCCCATAATAACAATCCGTTTCCAAGAATTCCAAATAGCATATTGTTTCTTTGATCAAAAGCGTCTAAAATTTTTGAGAACTCCATAAAAATAAGGGATGCTTTCTTTTGCTGTGTCTTTATTTTTAGTTGAGTGGTATTTAACAAGCCCGAATGAAGGTTGAGATTTTCAATTTCATTCAATAGTTTATGGTATTGTTTGAAAGTTTCTTTTGCGTTGCCGGCGTTTTGATATAATCGATTGACTCGTTTAAAGTAAAATGTAGATATTCCAAGCCCTAAGAAAAACCATAGGCTAAGAATTGAAAAAGGAATAAAACCGAATGCTATATTTAGGATAAGAATAATTGATATTCCAGAAAAAATAGCAGGAATATGTTTCATTGATCTGGACACGAAACTCGTGTAATTTTGAATCCATGAAACAATTGTCTCGTTTTCAATTTCTACAGAAACCATTTTTGCCAAGGCCATAAAATGCTGTCTCCACTCAGGACATTTTGCCAATTCATCAATCGCGAGTTGCCTTTCCTTAATATTATGAATGTCATTGGCCGTGAGAATTGCAGCCAATGTAGCTTTACCTGATTTGGTTGTGGTTCTATTGAGAAGATGAAAAAAGGATCCTTTTCCAAAAAGGTCAATATCATTGCTATAAAAATGATGAGGGTCAATAAATTCATGGCCCTTTGAAAGCGACGAATAATCTCCGTTGATCGCTTCAATTTCAACCGTATTGATTTTAAGGAGCTGTTCTGCTAGACGCTTTTTATATACCAGCCGTTCATGGGATATTACTAACCATGTAAAGAGTATTGTTCCGACAAGAAGAATGGCGATAAAAAAGTTTGTATTCCCAAAGACTAAATAAGCTAATATAGCCGTTGAAACGAAAAGACCCAACCGAATTAAACTGGACCTTCTGATTTTATTTTGAAGACCGGCTACCTGGTCCTTGTATTTTAATTGTTCCTTACTATAATAATCTAAGGGCTTAGCCATAAATACTTGTATAATTTATTGGAATATGAATGTTTTAATCTCAGTAGTTTTCTATTCCATTTTTTAGACTGTAAACCCTAGCTTGTGGGAATTGCGTTTTGATAATTTTCGTGACCCTATAACTGCTGATTCCTTTTAGACAAACGACGATAATATCTTTTTTCAGACTCAGATCAAATGCTGTCAGATCAAATTTGGAACTTGGAATTCTGAGATTTACCTCAAAAGGTAATTCGGTTTCAATATTTTCAATAACGGATATGATTTGAAGCTTCTCATCAGCTTTTCTCTTTTTTAATTCACCAGCGCTTATAAGCAGGTCATTTTCCTGAACCTCACAGTGTGCATCAAAATATTCCTCCTTACTATAGATTTCCTGAATTCTTTCTTTAGAAAAACCGGCTTTAATTTTCATAATAAACTGAGTGTTTTCCATGGAATTATAAATCAGGATCTGATTAATTAATGGAATACCAGTGTTAGTAATAATTTTGATTACTTCATTTGCCTGCATCATGGCAATAAGGCCAACAATTGTATTTAAAGTGCCTATTTCAGCGCAACTGGGAATATGCTTTGCCGGAATGGCTGGAAAGGCATCCCTTAAGTTGGCAGTTTGTTTTCCCTTAGCATTAAAATTAAAAGTTGCAACATAGCCATCGTGTTTATATAAGGATCCATAAACAAGCACTTTATCTGAAACTACGCAGAAATCGTTTAATAAATATTTAGTGGCTAGGCTGTCAGTACAATCGATGATGATTGAACTATCATTTAATTCATTATGGATCGTTGATTTGATAATTGAATCTTGACTATAAGTTAGCTCAACAAAGGGGCTAATCTTAAGGATATGTTCTGAGAGCATCTTCGCTTTTGGTTTTCCAACATCATCAAGCGTATAAAATACCTGCCTGTGTAAATTAGTGAGGTCTATTTTATCGAAATCAATCAAATGAATGTGGCCAACTCCACTTGCCGCCAGGTAGACTGCTACCGCACTTCCCAAACCACCACAACCAATAATGGCAATTTTCGCTTCTGACAACTTTTGCTGACCGCTTAAGCCTATTTCGGGCAGAATAACTTGTCTTTTATAAAGGTTTTCCTTGCTTGGACTCATCATAGAAATTCTTCGATTTGAGAAAAAGAATTATTTTCTCAAATCATTTTTAACCAAATCAAATTCTTCCGGGGTATTGACATTTACAATATAATCATCCTCGACTTCTACAATTTTTATATCTGAATTGATCAATACTTTTCTCGGACAAGATATTCCTAAACTAAGATATTGTAACAGGATGGGGTATGCTTTTGGTTCCCATATGGTAATTAAGGGTTCTGGAAATCTTTTGCTTTTCCCTTTGAGTGCCGTAGCAACCTTACTCGGGTCTCTTTTATCCAATAATTGACGGATCAATTTTTCATCAACATAAGGTAGATCAGTAGCCAGAACCAGCCAAGCTTTATTGGGATCATGTTGAAACGCAGAACAAATCGCACCAAAAGGACCTAGTCCGATAAATTTATCTTCGATAATATTTCTCTGGTCAATTTTTTGTTCTTTCCTAACAGACAAAAAAGCCTTTAAATTTAATTTTTCGAGCATCTCCATTGAATATTCTCGCTGAGACTTTCCAAAATAATCCAACAAGCCTTTGTCAGTACCCATCCTTACGCTTTCTCCACCTGCAAGAACCAGTCCCGAGAGCCGAGCCGTATTGGCCTCAATCAACTCCATAATATGTTTGCCGATATGCTCTATATCGTGGATGGAGTAAACCTTTAACTTTTCTATATGCGGATGTTTTTCCTTTAGGAAATCAAAGATGTCCGATCGATGATTCAAATTGATCAAAAAGGCAATATTGTCAAGTTGATCTATTCTTTTTAGAACTGAAGCTTCTTTTTCTTCATCGAGAATAAGTATTTGTCTGTTTCCGGGATAATGATTCCCGTTGATAAACACCAGGTCATATGCAGCCAATAAAGATTTATCTGTATAAGGATTCATCTTATAAGCACTGTGATTCTTCAGATCTCCCGAATTATGAAATGTAAACTCATCAAATAGTGGAGATAATATGTCCTTGTCATGAGAGGCATCTGCATACGCCAGCTTAAATTTATTGTTAAGCTTTCCGGAAACCTCCTTGACAAGTTCTCTTATAATAGAACATTTTGTTCCAAGAACTGCTAATTCAAAAGGAGCCAATTGACCAAAATTTCGCCTGCTTAGCTTTGCATGTTTTACATGATGTTTCATGACTAAAATCAAAAAATAGATTATTGTTGAAATATTCGATGGCTAAAATACTTAATAAAGATCATTTTAAGAATATTTGGTAAAATCTTTAATTTTTGGTGACGATGATCACATGGTAGTTTTATTTTTTTTTCGTAACTTAATGGTTTAAACAAAGATTTGATTAATTCTAATTCCCTCACATGAAATCTTCATTTAAAGCCTTTGTTCCCTTCTGTTTGTCCTGTTAAGGCGTTGACTTATTATTTTTTAAGTCAACAAAAAATT
>JAUXCI010000297.1 GCA_030618945.1 Flavobacteriaceae bacterium | reverse complement strand
TGGATTACTTTAATGGCTTCAATATTTCCTTCTTCCTTTACTACCCTGGCATATTGATTCTCGACCTTATATATACCTTTTTCCAACTGATCCACTGCCATCTGAATTCCCTGGACCAGGTCCAGCGGTTCAAATCCCGTTATAATGATGGGCAGTTTATACTTATCCACCAACGGGTAATAATCTTTAAATCCCATGATGGCGCAAACATGACCCGCTCCTAAAAAAGCATTAATGCTGTTGAACTCATCGTCAAGAATGGCTTCCATTGCTGGCGGAACAAGTACGTGTGAAACCAGAATTGAATAATTTGTTAGGCCTTCTTTTTGGGCGTGCAATACAGACAAGGCATTGGCAGGTGCAGTAGTTTCAAAACCTACTGCAAAAAAAACCACTTCCTTGTCAGGGTTATTCTTAGCAATTTTTACGGCTTCAAGAGGAGAATATAAAATTCTAAGGTCTCCCCCTTCGGCCTTGGCCTCCAACAAGCTTTTTTTACTTCCCGGCACTCGTATCATATCGCCAAAAGAACAAACAACAACCCCTTGATTCAATAATTCAATGGCTTTGTCAATTAGGTTTAAGGGCGTAACACAAACCGGACAACCGGGACCATGGATCATTCTTATCTTGTCTGGCAATAAATCTAATATGCCATTCCTTACCAATCCATGGGTCTGACCACCACAAATCTCCATAATATTCCAAGGCTTACTTACTGATTTTTCCAGCTGCCTTAACACCTTTTGGGTGTCCTCAAGATTTCTATATTCACTTAAATATTTCATTTATTCTTAGAAATTTGATGTTTTTTGAACTTCTATCTCTCTTCTTTTTTAAACCTTAATATGTCGTGCGCAATTCAAATAATACATGATTTGTCCGTAAGATATATTTTCATCATTTGGAGCTAAGTTACGGTTAAAATACAGTTGAAATTGGTTGCCTGACATTTCTTTTATCATATCTATCAAGGTTGTATTTTGAAAAACACCTCCGCTTAAAGCTATTTTTTTATACTTTTTCTTTTTCGCTATTTCAAGAACGATTGTAGCAAGTGTGAATAAAAAATTACTGATAATAGTTTCTTTTTTTACTCCCTTTAGAAAATCCGCATAAAGATTCTTCCATAGATCTTCCGTTGGGATTCTTAGTGCATCGTCAACCGAGCAATAAGCCTTGCAAAGGTCCATATCAATATTTAAAACAATATTTTCAAGCATAATAGCGGCCTCTCCTTCATAAGAATTTATGTCACATACACCTAGTAATGAGGCAACCGCGTCAAACAGTCTGCCCACAGAAGAAGTTTTTAGCTTATTGCTCTTCTTTAAAGCATTGTATATACCCAACTCAGCTTTAGAAAATTTTTTATTTAAAATCTCTTGGGCATTATGATCGGTCAGGGATAAAAAAGACAATCTGGGTTCCTGAGACATTTTATCGCCAGCCAGCCAGTTAAAATAATTAAAATGAGTCAATCTTTCTATACTATTAGCCTGATATTTAAAAAACTCTCCTCCCCAGATCTGATGATCATCCCCATATCCGGTTCCATCCCAAACAACGCCTAAAACTGGGTCTTCACTTTTAAATAAATCAAACTCTCCTAATACAGAGGCAAAATGTGCCTTATGGTGCTGTACATCCAAAATATTCGCTCCGAATTTATCAGATAATTCTTTTCCGTATTGTGTACTGAGATACCCAGGGTGTTTGTCCACTAATACAACTGCTGGTTCCTGCTCAAAAATTGTCATTAGCCCTGCTGTTGTTTCAACAAATCGTTGATAAACGTCAAAATGATCCAAATTACCGAGGTACTGACTTATATACAGGTAATCATTTGGGATAAAAGCCAAGGTGCTTTTTAAATGACTCCCCATGGCCAGGACTTTTTCATTTCTTTCTGAACTGAATTCAAAAAAATTAGGAGCGTATCCGCGAGACCTCCTGAACATCACTTTTTGACTCGATTTAAAGCTGTATTTAACCACCGAATCATCCTGTGGGTTTAAAATGGGAAGGTTGTGATGTACAAAATAATCGGCTATACCAGAGATCATCTCCATTGCTTTCTCCTTTTGGCTCAAGATCGGACTTCCGTGAAAATTACCACTAGTAGCTACAATAGGTTGTTTGAGCTCATCACACAACAATTGCAAAAGACCAGTATAAGGTAGCATAACCCCTAGTTGTCTTAAACCAGGTGCCAGTTGTTCAAGCGCAAGATTGCCCTTAAAATTTACATTAGATACAATTACGATAGGCCTTTCTGTTGAACTTAATTCGTCAATTTCAACAGAATTCAACTTAAGTTGCTGCTTCAATAATTCCAGGTTGGGGTATAAAACGGCAAATGGTTTTTTTGGACGTCTTTTCAAAAGGCGCAATCTTGCTATTACCTCTTCGTTCGCGGCATCGCAGCAAAGCAAGTAACCACCAGTATTTTTGATGGTGAGATTGACAGGATGGCCGCTTTCCGGGATGCCTTACAGAAGAAGCTTAAGCCTTTTGGGATCAAAAAAGAAAAGCGCCCGTTT
>JAUXCI010000036.1 GCA_030618945.1 Flavobacteriaceae bacterium | reverse complement strand
GAGGCATATCCAATAGCCCCAAGCCACTAAAAATCCTACAAAATCACCAAACCCTTCACGGGTATATGTGTAAGGACCTCCACTCTTATTAACAATTATCTTACTGAAATTTCCGAATATTTTAGCCAAAAATATTGCCCCAAGCGCTGTCAATAACCACCCAACAAGGGTTACACTTCCATATCCTGCAAGTGTTGCCGGCAGGACATAAATCCCTGCACCTATCATATTGCCCACCACCAAAGAAGTAGCTGTTATCAATCCTACTTTCTGAGTTTTATTTTGCATAAATAAGGTTTGGTTTAAATTAATATTTTTGCTTACATTTAATCACAAGTATACAAAAATTAAAAGGATTATGTCAAAGCACAATCAATTCACAATTGACGCTGATATCAGGAAGGCCAATACATTACCTTCGTCATTCTATAAGGACAAAAGCATTTTTGAGGTCATAAAGGAGAAGGTGTTTTTAAACTCCTGGCAGTTTGTGGGTGATGTGTCTCTTCTAAAAAAAACAAAATCCGCTCACCCTTTTGTTCTGTTGGATAACTTCTTGACAGAACCAATGTTGCTCACCAGAGATGAAGAAGGAGGAATCCATTGTCTAAGTAATGTATGCACCCACAGAGCAAATCTGGTGGTTCTAAAAAGTGGCCCTGCCAATAAACTGAACTGCATGTACCATGGCAGAAGATTCGACCTTAAGGGAAATTTTGAATTTATGCCAGAATTTAAGGATGCTAAAGATTTTCCTAGAAGTTGTGATCATCTTTACAAGTTTCCTTTAAAACAATGGGGGGCTCTTTTATTCGCAGGCTTAAACCCTTCATTTGATTTTCAGGAAGTGATCGACAAGATGATGGAACGCGTTGGATTCTTATCCATTGGCGATTTTTCTTATGATAAATCCTTGTCAAAAGAATATTCCGTCGATGCACATTGGGCTTTGTATTGTGACAATTATCTGGAAGGTTTTCACGTTCCTTTTGTTCATGAAGCATTGAATAAGGTCTTAGATTATGGCAATTATACCACCGAAATTTACGAACACTGCAATCTTCAGATCGGGATTGCAGATGAGGGAACTGAAACTTTTGATTTGCCACCAGACCATGTGGATTACGGCAAAAATGTTGCAGCCTATTATTATTGGGTATTTCCAAATATGATGTTCAATTTTTATCCATGGGGGCTTTCCGTTAATATTGTCCACCCAATTGATATCAATCGTACCAAGGTTTCATTTATCAGTTATGTAAAGGATCCTGAAAAATTGGGTAAAGGAGCCGGAAATGGATTGGACAATGTTGAACTTGAGGATGAATTTGTGGTACAAAACGTCCAGAAAGGAATACTTTCCTCATTTTATAAAGCAGGCCGATTTTCCCCAAAAATGGAAAAAGGTGTACATCATTTCCACTTGCTTTTATCACGTTTTATGAATAACTAAGGATCAATTCAACTTAAAGCTGTATTCGTTTTCAGTTAGTTCTTCAATTACTTCCTTGGTGATGTTAATTTTTGCACTTCTGCTTGGCATGTTAAGTTTTAATTTTTCATCCTTGTCGATGATCATAAAATTCAGGTGCTGACTTCCTTTGTGTTTTTTTAAAACACTATCAATAGATTCCACTTTTTTCTCGTTGATTGCTTCTATAGGAAGCTGAATGGTCATTTTTTGGCCATTTTGCTCAACACGTCCTGCAGCTGTTGAATCGCAGTAATCTGAACCCTAATATCTCCGTTTTGCCAGGCCCGGCGCATGACGGTTTTCAGGTATAAAAAAGTATTGGGAATCAAAAAATGCCTGAATTTAAGGTAGTCTTCATTGAAAAGCCTGAACTCATAAGTGTCACTGTAGTCTTCAAAAGTGAACATGCCCCAAGGCTTACCATTTTTACTTACTCTGTGTTGAACGTCTGTAATTATTCCTGCAAAAGTCAGCTCTTTGCCTTCCAGCGGATTTAGGTTTTGCAAGATATCGACCCTGGCATTACAAAAATATTTTATCTCCGTTTTATAATCGTCAAGTGGATGACCGGAGATGTAGATTCCGATCATTTCCTTCTCTCTGGATAATTTTTCCATCACGCCCCATGGTTCACAAGGTGGGATTTCCGGTTCCTCAAATTGAACGTCTGAAGCTTCTCCAAATAAGGAGACCTGTGCTGAATTTTTACTTTCCTGAAATTTGTTACCATACCGTATCGCCCTTTCAATAAAAGTGATCCCTCTATCATCCTGAGCAAAATACTGGGATCTGTTCACATTTTGAAAAGAATCAAAGCCACCTGCAAGAACAAGTCCGTCAAAAGCCTTTTTATTTGCTGCCCTGAGGTCAACACGTTTTGTCAGGTCAAATATCGATTTATAATTTCCATTCTCCTTACGTTCTTCAATGATGGCGTTTACGGCCCCTTCTCCAACACCCCTAATGGCACCCATACCAAATCGAACCGCACCTTGTTTGTTTACAGCAAACTTGTAATAAGATTCGTTGATATCAGGACCTAAAACCTCAATACCAGCCCTTTTACATTCTTCCATAAAAAAGGTGACCTGCTTGATGTCGTTCATATTATTGCTCAACACTGAAGCCATGTATTCAGCAGGGTAATGGGCTTTTAAATATGCTGTTTGATAAGCTATAAAAGCATAACAGGTAGAATGGGATTTATTGAAGGCATAAGCGGCAAAGGCCTCCCAGTCTTTCCATATTTTTTCCAATACTTCCTCGGGATGCTCATTTTTCTTCCCACCTTCTATAAACAGTGGTTTTAGTTTGTTCAAGAGGGCGAAAATTTTCTTACCCATCGCCTTTCTCAACATATCCGCCTCACCTTTGGTAAAGTTCGCTAGCTTCTGTGACAAAAGCATAACCTGTTCCTGGTATACCGTGATACCATAGGTTTCTTTAAGATAGCCCTCCATATCGGGCAAATCATATTCAATTTCTTCTCTACCGTGTTTGCGATCAATAAAAGAAGGAATATATTCCATCGGGCCAGGCCTGTACAAAGCATTCATGGCGATAAGGTCAGCAAACTCAGTTGGTTTCAATGACTTCATATGCTTTTGCATTCCCGCCGATTCATATTGGAATATCCCTACAGTTTCCCCTCTTTGGAACAAGGCATAGGTTTTATCGTCGTCAAGCGGAAAATCATCCGGTATAAGATCTATTCCATGCAAGGCTTTGACGATCTTTACCGTATCCTTAATCAAGGTAAGGGTTTTGAGACCAAGGAAATCCATTTTCAACAAACCAGCATCCTCTACTACGCCATTGTCAAATTGGGTGACATACATATCTGTTCCTTTGGCCGTCGCTACAGGAATGAGGTTAGTGATATCTTCAGGGGTAATGATCACACCGCAAGCATGTGTACCCGTATTTCTTACTGAGCCCTCAAGTAGACAGGCCTGTTTAATTGTTTCAGCTTCAACTCCTGAGCCATCAGAGATGGCTTTGAGCTCATCAACATTAGCTTTTTCCTCACTTCTCAAACCTTTTACTTTCGCTTTGCTTTTTTCGTCAGAACCAAAAATATCCTGCAGCTTAAGTCCAGGTATAAGCTTTGAAATTCTATCCGCGTCTTGCAGAGGGAGATCTAGAACCCTTGCAGTATCCCTGATAGAAGATTTAGCCGCCATTGTTCCATAGGTGATGATTTGCGCAACTTGATTGGAACCATATTTATCAATCACATAATCGATAACTTTTTGTCTTCCTTCATCATCAAAATCAATATCAATATCAGGAAGAGATACCCTATCAGGATTAAGAAACCGCTCAAAAAGAAGGTCATACTTAATTGGGTCAATATTTGTAATTGTAAGGCAATAAGCCACTGCGGATCCTGCTGCTGATCCCCTTCCGGGTCCTACAGAAACACCCATTCGGCGTGCTTCTCTAATAAAGTCCTCAACGATAAGAAAATAGCCCGGATAACCCGTTTTTTCAATAATCATCAATTCGAAATCCAGCCGTTCCTTTAAATCATCGGTCAATTCAGGATATCTTTCCTTGGCTCCCTCAAAGGTCAGGTGTTTCAAATATGTATTCTCCCCTCTTTTACCACCATCTTCCTGATCCTTTACATCAAAGAATTCCTGAGGCATGTCAAATTTCGGTAACAACACTTCTCTTGAGAGATCAAATATTTCAATCTTATCAACGACTTCTTGAATATTAATGATGGCTTCCGGTATGTGTTGAAATAATGCCTTCATATCATCTTGTCCCTTGAAATAGTACTCGTCATTGGGCAATCCGTACCTAAATCCTCGTCCTCGTCCTTTGGGCGTAGCAATTTTCTCTCCATCCTTTACACACAAAAGAATGTCATGTGCCGAAGAATCTTCCTTTTTTAGATAGAAGGTATTATTTGTAGCAACAAGTTTGACCTTAAACTTCTCAGCAAATTGAACCAAAACCTCATTGATGTGTTGTTCATTTTCTTGTTGATGATCACTCAGTTCAAGATAAAAATCGCCTCCAAATATCTCTTTCCACCAAAGCAATGCCTCTGCTGCCTGATTTTCACCTATATTGAGTATCTTATTTGGTATTTCACCATTAACACCACCGCTTAACACAATGATATCTTCTTTATATTTTTCGACAAGTTTTCTGTCAATCCTGGGAATGTAATAAAACCCATCAATAAATGCGATAGAAGCCATTTTGGCCATGTTGTGATAGCCTTTTTTGCTTTTCGCCAGCATGACTACCTGATAACCATTATCTTTTACGCTTTTATCCAAATGATTTTCACAAACGTTGAATTCGCATCCAACGATTGGCTTCAACTCATCGGAAGCCTGCTTATTGTGATTTAAAATTTCTTTGACAAACACAAAAGCCCCCATCATATTTCCTGAATCCGTTAAGGCTACGGCGGGCATTTTTGCAGAGACAGCAGCTTTGACCAGCTGGGCTATATTTGATGTGGATTGAAGAATCGAATATTGAGAATGATTATGTAGATGAGAAAACTGTGCGCTTTGAAGTACTTCCTGATCTACTGCGCTTCCTTTTCGTTTTTTATCTATTGACTCTTGTTCTCTATTTTTAAGCTTTTTACTTTCCTTTTTCAGGTTTTTGTGTTTAAGACCGTAGGGTAAAAACACATCTTTATTAAAAGACGTAAAATCAACAAAATATGATGAATCTACCTGTAATTCTTCTTGAGAAAAATGGCCTAACCTAATCAGTTCTAGAAAACACCTTGTAGTTGCCTCCACGTCTGCCGTCGCATTATGTGCTTCATTAAACGGTTCCTTAAATAATTCTTCATGAAGTTCAGTAAGGGTAGGTAGCTTAAATTTACCATAACGCCCTCCTGGAATCTGACACATTAATGCCGTCTTTTCTGTACAAGTGTCCAAGACTTGAATCTCTCCCAATTGAGTTTTTACACCCATTCTGTGAAACTCGCAACCCATAATGTTTAGATCAAATTTTAAATTCTGACCCACTACAAATTTGGTTTTGCCCAATGCTTCATTGAACAAATCAAGCACTTCTTGGAGTTCATGCCCATCTCGAGCAGCCAAGTCGGTTGAAATTCCATGTATCTGCTCTGCATCATAAGGAATATTAAAACCTGTTGGTCGAATTAAATAGTCCTGATGCTCCACTAACTTTCCAAACTCATCATGCAATTGCCATGCAATCTGCACGCATCTTGGCCAGTTGTCTGTATCAGTGATAGGGGCATTCCAGTTCTTTGGTAAGCCTGTGGTTTCAGTGTCAAAAATCAAATACATGCAGCTTCTATTTTGGGAAGAATTTAAAGGGTTAAAAATAGTTAATTCAAAGCTTTCTCAAGGAAGGCCTCTCCCAAATTTTATCAACAATTGGTTGATTTAGCAATTGTTTAAGAAACAAATAGTAAGTTAAGAAACCTTCGCAACAATTAATCTCCTATAAAGTCTCATATTGCAAAATATTTATTACTTTTGCGGCCTACTTCGAGAAAGTAAAAATTTTAATATTAATAACTTAGGTCGAGTACCTAAAAATTTAAACAATTATGTCAGTAAAAATTAGATTACAAAGACACGGAAGAAAAGGAAAACCATTTTTTTGGGTTGTAGCAGCAGATGCACGTTCTAAAAGAGATGGTAGATCTTTAGAGAAATTAGGGACTTATAACCCAAACACTAATCCAGCAACGATTGAATTGGATGTTGATGGATGTGTTAAATGGCTTCAGAACGGTGCGCAACCAACTGATACAGCAAAAGCTATTTTATCTTACAAAGGAGTTTTATTAAAGAACCACCTTGCAGGAGGCGTAAAAAAAGGTGCTTTAACCGTAGAGCAAGCGGAAGCGAAATTTCAAGCTTGGTCAGAAGAAAAAGCGGCAAAAGTAGCTGAAAAAGAAGGAAAACTTGCAAAAGCAAAAGAAGATGCAAAGGCAAAAATATTCGATGCCGAAAAAGAGATAAACGCAGGTCGTAAAGCGGCAGTTGTAGAAGCTGAAAACGTAGCGATCAAAGCAAAATCTGATGCAAAGGAAGCGGCAGAAGCAGCAGCTAAAGCTAAAGAAGCAACTGAAGACGAAGGTCCTCAAACTATTGATGACGTAGCCGAAGAAGCTAGTCAAGAAGGAAAATAAGACATATCAACTATGTTTTTTTGAAAACCTGATATTAATTTATCAGGTTTTTTTGTTTTAAATTTGTGTTTAATTCAATTGTAATTCATGAAAAAAGAAGATTGTTTCTACCTTGGAAAAATTGTAAAAAAATATAGCTTCAAGGGAGAGCTCATTTTAAGGCTGGATACGGATCAACCCGAGATTTATGAAAATCTCAATGTTGTTTTATTGGACATGGGAAAAAGTCTAGTTCCATTTTTTATAGAAAAAAGCCTGTTTCAAAAAGGCAACCACATCAGGATTCAATTTGAAGGTGTCCATTGTGAAGGCGATGCCGATGCACTGTTGAAAAAAGAGGCCTATCTGCCTCTTAACTTGCTTCCTGCACTTGAGGGAAACAAATTTTATTTTCATGAAGTCACTGGTTTTATGTTAGAAGATGTGAATTATGGAGAGATCGGAATTATCGAATCCATAAATGACCGTACTGCACAGCCACTTTTTGTCATAAAAACTGAGGATCGCGAAATTCTTATTCCTATGGTAGACGATTTTATTGAAAAAATAGATCGAAAGCATAAAAAAATTCTCATAAATACACCCGAAGGCCTGATCGAAATGAACAGGCATCAACTTTAATCCCATGCCTGACAAACCTTTTAAATTTAAGGAGTTTACTGTAGTTCAGGACAAATGTGCGATGAAAGTTGGTACTGACGGGGTGTTGTTAGGAGCTTGGGTAAACATTAATCCAGGGGCAGAGTCTATTTTGGATATTGGAACGGGCTCTGGACTTATAGCACTTCAAATGGCTCAAAGAAGTGATGCAGAGCTTATAGATGCTCTGGAAATAGAGACTAATGCTTTTGAACAGGCTGTGGAAAATTTTGAAAACAGTGATTGGTCTAACAGGTTGTTCTGTTATCATGCATCTTTACAGGAATTTAGAGAAGAAATTGATGAAAAATACGATTTGATCATTTCCAATCCTCCATTTTTCAATGATTCTTTTAAAGCATTAAAAGATGATCGGGCAATAGCAAGGCATACTGACCACCTTAGTTTTCATGAACTTTTATCATCAAGTGCAAGCCTCCTTTCCGAAAAGGGAAATTGTGCTTTTATCATACCCTATCAAGAGGAAGAAAACTTTATTCAAATTGCAAAAGACAATGGATTATACTCATCTCGTATAACCAGGGTGAGAGGCAATAGCAAAAGCACTTTAAAAAGAAGCCTTTTGCAACTGAGTTTGAAGGATATAAGCCCGGTAATAAATGAGCTTACCATAGAATTGGAACGACATGTATATACAGCGCCTTATGTTGATATCGTAAAAGATTTCTATTTAAAACTCTAAAACCTCTTTTACCAGAGGCTCCTCAATAGAATAATAGCCTTAGGTTATGCCCCCAGACTCAATGGGTTATAGCCCAAATAATCTACCTCCTTTTCGTTAAATTTTATGCCGTATTCTTTAAGCTCCATTAAAATAGAATCATACACTTCCTTGCTTATGGGCCGCTGAACCCCAGGTGTTTTGATCTTGCCATTTAAAATCGCTAAAGTTGCAATTGCCACCGGTAAACCAACAGTTTTTGCCATGGCCGTATAAGTTTGGTCTTCACCTATCACAACCATATTTGATTCAATTTGTTTCTTTTTCCCATCAATCTCATATCCAAATATGTGATACATAATAATCATGTCCTTATCTTTTTCTTTTAAGGACCAGCTCTCCATAAGTATATGCTGCAAGATTTGTGCTGGCGTGGCATCTTTTAAACCAATTATTTTCTCCGCACTAAAAAGATCGAGTTCAAGTAATTTAT
This sequence comes from Flavobacteriaceae bacterium, assembly GCA_030618945.1. GTDB lineage: Bacteria > Bacteroidota > Bacteroidia > Flavobacteriales > Flavobacteriaceae > Lutimonas. Next base: position 5,071 of record JAUXCI010000036.1, on the reverse strand, counting down.
CCCAAATCACGTCATCCTGATCAATTTTTAAATAATGTCTTAATTTTAATTCTACCGAATCATAAGGTTTATAAGGCAGAAAAGAATTGATGAATTCTCTATAGCTCAAGAATTCCGATCCTTCCATAATATAGCTGTCATCTGTCAATCCCAATTGAACAAAAATATTCCAGGCCCTGGAAAAGCCAACCCTTCTAATCGTTCCTCTATAAAGAGTTAGGGCATCCTCCAATCCGTAAATATCGCGATAACTCAAAGAATCACGGTTGGCAAGCGCTTCAAACCTACCATATCCCTCTATAGATAAAAATTCAGTTCTTCTGAACAGTTTATGATAAGGAATGTATTTGTATTTCCCTTCCTGGATGAATTTGGCTACCCCCCCTTGACCAGCTACCACTACGTTTCTAGGGTTCCAGGTAAATTTATAATTCCATAAATTATCATCACTTTCAGGCGCAATCAAGCCTCCTGTAAAGGATTCAAAAAGAAGCATTTTTCCTCCTTTGGCTTTGATTCTATCAATTATCTGCATGGCACTCATGTGGTCAAGCCCAGGATCCACACCTATTTCGTTCATAAAGATCAGGCCTTTGGATTTTACCTCTTCATCAAGGCTCATGAGTTCTTTTGAGACATAAGATGCAGTAACCAAATTCTTTCCAAATTCAACGCAGTCTTTTGCAATTTCTAAATGGAACCTGGCTGGCAACATGGATATCACGATATCCGAATCTGCAACCAAACTCTTTCTTGCCGCCTCGTTAAAAATATCAAGTTCAATAACTTCACCGTTCAAATGCCCGTCGACCAACTTCTTGGCATTTTCAACTGAAATATCCGCTATTATTATTTTTAAACTTTGTTCTTCTGATTTATCCAACAGATAACGCACTAATGCCGATGAGGATCTACCCGCTCCTACTATTAATATTTTTCTCATTTTATCAAAACAATATTTGCTATCAAATGTAATTAATTCACAATAAAAATGAGACAAAAACAAATTTTTTAGCAAGCCATTTTTCAATGATATAAATACTGACAAATCTTAAACAAGTACGGGTGGGTTTCTACATTTATCTTAAATTTGTCAAACCAATAAATACAATCAATGACCAAAAACAATTTAGGCATAGCGTCAATTTTAGGTTTAGTAACGATAATACTCGGCGCTTTCGGAGCTCATGCGCTCAAGGATAAACTTGAGCCTGAATCAATGCAAAGTTTTGAAACCGGAGTTCGTTATATGATGTATCATGTATTGGCTGTCCTTTTTATCAATAACTCCTCATTGATATCCGAGAAATCTAAAAAACAAATATCTTTTATGTTTTTCGCAGGCATTCTGTTATTCTCTGGATCCATTTTTGTGATTTCTTTAGACATAATATCGGCAAAAAACATATGGTTCCTTACCCCTTTGGGTGGATTAATCTTGATTTTTGCTTGGTTTATTACTGCTATTGGGTTTTTTAAATCAATTGAAAAGCATTAAATATATTCATTGTAAATTTTGCTTGGCTCTTTAATCTTAGTATTTTTACACTGTTTCGAATAATTTAATTTGAACGAAAACGATATCGTAAATATCATTCAAAATCCTGACAAATGTCATAAAAGTGACATAAGGTTTATTCGTAAATTTGCAGAGAAATCAAAAACAATTAACACTTAAATTTTGACTTATGGAAGTTCTATCAAAATCAGTAATTAGTTCATTAAACGAATTAGGTATTAAAAGTCCTAAAGAAATTATTTATAATCCTTCGTATGACGAATTATATACATATGAATTATCTCCAGAACTAGAGGGATTTGAAAAAAGTTATAAAACAGAACTTGGTGCTCTCAATGTAATGACCGGTAAATTTACAGGTCGTTCTCCAAAGGATAAATACATTGTTATGGATGTTGTAACCAAAGACACTATTTGGTGGACTTCCGAAAAAGCAAAAAACGATAATAAACCAATCACTCAAGAAGTTTGGAACGATTTAAAAGAATTGGTTCTGGAAGAGCTTTCTGGTAAAAAACTATATGTAGTTGACACCTTTTGTGGTGCCAATGAAGACTCTCGATTAAAAGTGAGATTTGTTGTTGAAGTACCATGGCAAGCACATTTTGTAAAAAATATGTTTATCAGACCAACTGCAAAGGAACTTGAAACATATGGAGAACCTGATTTTGTAGTCTTAAACGGTTCTAAAACAGTGAACAAAAATTGGAAAACGCACGGTCTTAATTCTGAAGTATTTACTGTTTTCAACCTTACTGAAAAAATGCAGGTAATTGGAGGATCATGGTACGGTGGAGAGATGAAAAAAGGTATGTTCGCCATGATGAATTATTATCTTCCAAGAAAAGGGATGGCTTCTATGCACTGTTCAGCAAACGTTGGTGAAGATGGAGATACGTCTATTTTCTTCGGACTATCCGGAACAGGAAAAACGACTTTATCGACTGATCCTAAAAGAAAATTAATCGGTGATGATGAGCATGGATGGGATAATGAAGGTATATTTAATTTCGAAGGCGGATGTTATGCAAAAACAATTGATCTAGATCATGAAGCAGAACCAGACATTTATGAAGCAATTAAAAAAGATGCCTTGTTAGAAAATGTTACTGTTGATGAAAATGGTAAAATTGATTTTACTGATGGATCTGTCACTCAAAATACTAGAGTTTCCTACCCTATCAATCATATTGACAATATTGTAAAGCCAGTTTCGAAAGCAGGTCATGCGAATAAAGTGATCTTCCTAACAGCTGATGCATATGGTGTGATGCCACCTGTATCAAAATTAACTCCTGAACAAACTAAATACCATTTCTTATCAGGTTTTACAGCGAAATTAGCAGGAACTGAAAGAGGTGTAACAGAACCTACACCAACTTTTTCAGCTTGTTATGGTGCAGCTTTCTTGACGCTTCATCCAACTAAATACGGTGAAGAACTGGTTAAAAAGATGGAAGAACATAAAGCTAAAGCATATTTGGTAAATACTGGTTGGAATGGAACTGGAAAACGTATCTCTATTCAAGATACCAGAGGTATTATTGACAGAATTTTAGACGGATCAATTGATCGTGCAGAAACTAAAATTATCCCTGTCTTTAACCTTGAAGTGCCAACTTCACTTATAGAAGTACACGACGATATTCTTGACCCAAGAGACACTTATCAAGATAAAGAAGAATGGAACAAAAGAGCTCAGAAATTGGCTGGTCTATTCATCAAAAACTTCGAGAAGTATACAGTTAATGAAGAAGGAAAATCTTTAGTTGCTGCTGGACCTCAGCAAAGCTAAATTAATATTTTTCAATAATAAAGTGCGTGTTGATTCTTTTCAACACGTACTTTTTTTGTGCTTAGAATTCAAATTTTAACTGAATATCCATAACCTTTTCGTCCTTATCAGAGGTATTATTCAGGTTAGAAACGGAAATACCGAGCAACCGCACTGATTCCTTAACCTTTTCCTGAAAGAGCAGTTCTTTCACAGTTTCCAATAATATGTTTTTGTCTTTTACAAAAAAAGGCAAAGTTTTGCTTCGTGTTTGCAAGGTGAAATCACTGTATTTAATTTTAAGCGTAATTGTTTTACCCGCAATTTTTGACTTCTGTAATCTACTTTCGAGTTCTTCGGCAATAGCCTCAAGACGGTCCATCATAAAAATTTCGGAGGTGAGATTTTTGTTAAAGGTATGTTCAGTTGCTACAGATTTTTGAATTCTATTGGGCTTAACTTCGCTTTGATATAAACCTCTGACAAGCTGATAGTAATGTGCACCCGAATTCTTAAAATGCTTTATAAGAAAGTCCTTTGATTTTTCCTTAAGATCTTTCCCTTCAAATATGCCTAGCTGATACATTTTTGACGCTGTTACTTTCCCTATTCCAAAGAACTTCTCTATGGGCAACTCTTCCAAAAAAGCCTCAACTTCTTCAGGGGCTATCGTTTTTTGGCCGTTTGGCTTATTGATATCAGAAGCGATCTTCGCTACAAACTTACTGTTCGAAATCCCTGCAGAAGCCCTTAAGCCCACCACAGTAAAGATCTTATCTCTAATCTCCTCAGCAATCAATGTTGCCGAAGGGTTGTTTTTTTTATTCTCAGTAACGTCTAAAAATGCTTCATCTAATGACAGTGGTTCTACGAGATCTGTATACTCATAAAAAATTGCTCTAATCATTTTAGAAATTTCCTTGTATCGTGAAAATCGTGGTTTTACAAAGATTAGGTTCTTACAATTACGTCTTGCTTGTACTCCACTCATTGCAGACCTCACTCCAAATTTCCTCGCCTCATAACTAGCTGCAGCAACCACACCTCTCTCGCCACCTCCTCCAACTGCCAGCGGTTTACCTTGTAATTCAGGATTATCCATCTGCTCAACCGAGGCATAAAATGCATCCATATCAATGTGCAAAATCTTTTTTGGGGCTAGTGAATCCATTGCGTTAAAACTACAAAATTTTAAAAAGGCAATCGTTTAATACTGTAATTATCCAAGGTGAAAAATCATAAAAATGAATTACTTTTGCATCATGTCGAGAAAAAAGAAATTTCATATATTCGAAAATATAGAAGTAGTGGATACTGCAGCCAAAGGCAAAGCTGTAGCGAAATCCCCAGATGGTAGAGTAGTTTTTTTATCTAATGCTGTTCCAGGTGACATTGTAGATATTAGAACAGGAAGAATGAGAAAATCTTTTTATGAAGGAAAAGCCATAAAATTTCATCACTTATCTGATAAAAGAGTCACTCCGGCTTGTGACCATTTTGGGGTTTGTGGAGGTTGCAAATGGCAGCACATGGCTTACAAGGAACAACTTTTCTACAAACAAAAAGAAGTGACCAACAATCTTATCAGGATAGGCCATTTGGACCTGCCAGAAGTAAGCCCAATCGTAGGTAGCGAAAAAACGTATTTCTATAGAAATAAAATGGAATTTTCTTTTTCTGATTCGAGATGGCTTACGGAAGAAGAATTGAAAAGTGAAATACAGTTTGACGATAGAAATGCCTGTGGCTTTCACATACCAGGAATGTGGGACAAAATT
>JAUXCI010000063.1 GCA_030618945.1 Flavobacteriaceae bacterium | reverse complement strand
TAAAAGATCACTAATTTTTTCAAAGAAATATTTCCTTTCAATCTCTAAAATTTCTCCAGCTGAAGTCTCTAGAACGAGCTGAATTCCGCACGAATTACATGTGTTGGTTTGTGAATGAAATCTTCTGTTTGACGGATCCTCATATTCTTTTTGACATGTATCGCACATCTCAAATTCATTCAGGCTGGTATTATTCCGTTCAAAAGGAAATGTTTTGGTAATGGCCCATCTCGGCCCACAATTCACACAGGTAGTAAATGGGTATAAATACCGACGATTATTGGTATCGGCAATCTCTTCACGACACGCAGCACAAAGACCAAAATCAGGTGTAAGCGCCAGATTCAATTTGTCACCATTATTTATTTTGACAATCTCAAACTCATTGAATAAAACCTTCTCCATCTCTATAATTTTATGATTTTTAATCATAGCAAGAGGTGGAGGCTCTTTTACAAGTTTGTCATAAAAAGATAATATGTTTTTTTTGTATCCGCTTACCATAATGAGTACGCCTTCCTCATTATTCGTAACGTAACCGTCCAAGCCAAAAGCTTTTGCAGAGACGTATACAAAGGGTCTGAAACCAACGCCTTGAACTCGTCCGCTGATAATTATTCTATATGTTTTACGCATTGTCAAGCCAGAAATAGAGAAAGTGCCGAAGCTAAGTTATACAATTTTAGCTTGCATTTCTTTGGCTAACTCTTTGATTTGATTTATGACTAAAGGAATAGACTCCGCAACTTTTAAAGACAAATCAATTGTCATGGGCTTCATCTCATTTATCGATATGGTAAACAGGTTCATCTCTGGTTTAGTATCCATCAAATAAACCGCTTCAACCATGTCTTTTAACCCCACATCATGAACGCTTAAGGCCGAAGGAAAATCTGATGCGAATTTAGGTTGAATAAGGGAAATAGTCCCTTCCTTTTTTCCGTCCATAGTGGCATCAACAAAAATGATACGAGCATAAGCCTCGAAACATCCAAGTAGCAAAAACCCTCCAGTTCCACCGTCTAAAATATCTATATGATCTGGAAGATCCATACCAGCCATTTGTTGAATAACATGGACACCAACTCCTTCATCGCCCATGAGGTAATTTCCTATTCCTAAAATGAGCGTAGAATCAGTTTTATCTTTTTCAAAAAAGAAAGCATCACTACTAATGGCTAATGGGGTTCTATCATTTATCATTATATAATTTTTAGTATTTAATAAAAATAGATTTGCCTCAAAAGTATTTCTTAAATATAATAGGAATTACTTCCGAGGCAAGTCCAAAAATTAACTTTAACCTCATCAAAACTTTATGATGAACATATTCAAATTCCCCACGAATCAAATATGATCACCGTCTTTTAATCGTTCTTTTCTTACAAATTTATAGCCGCTGATCATTGCAGAGGACTCTCCACGGCCTTCTAACCAATCGTGATAAAATACAAGGTAAACATGAACCAGCGTAAATATTACAAATAACCAGGTAGACATATGATGTATAAGCCTTGTAGTGATCTCATCTCCTATAAAATAAGGTACCCAGGCAAACAATTTGGGAAGCCACCAACCCGATGTTGGAGCGTACAAACCAAAACCGGTAAATATTTGAACCAGTGCTAATATAAACAAAACAACGTATGACAAGGAGGCTACATAATTATGACCAATACTAACATTCTTAAGCACTTCTTTTTCCTCATTTTGAAGTAATATATCCACTTTTAAAACATGCTTTATATTGTTCCAGGCTTTTTTGGAAAAAGGAAAGAAGGCTTTCCAGTTTGAATAGTAGTTACCTCTGAATGCCCAATAAACCCTGGCAATATAGTTCAATAAAAAAATATACGCCGTGGTAAAATGGATCATTCTTACCGTACCAAACCAATATGAATCAATTGCTTCTGAGCTTGACATCAAGGCGGGGGGATCGGCGATTATAAATCCCGTAATCCCTAAAACAGTAATGCACAATACATTGAGCCAATGAAATATTCTTACAGGTAATTCCCATACCAATACCCGTTTAAAATCATATGTTTTACTAATTATATCCATCTTTTTTTATCATAAAATTAGATCTCGCAACTCCCAACATTACTTACTTTAGAAATATGATTTCCATGTTCATCATATAAATGCACGGCACATGCCAGGCAAGGGTCAAATGAATGTACCGTTCTAATAATCTCCAATGGTAATTCAGGATCTGCAACAGGTGTACCAATCAATGCTGATTCATAGGCTGACATCTGACCGCTAGGATCTCTCGGAGAGGCATTCCAGGTAGTAGGTACTACCTGCTGATAATTCTCAGTTTTACCATCTTTAATTTTGATCCAATGTGCCAATGCTCCACGAGGTGCCTCGGTAAAGCCAACACCTTTTGCTTCAGCAGGCCAGGTTGAAGGTTCCCATGATTCCATGTTAGCCATTCGCGTATCCCCATTTTTAATATTACTGAGTAATTGATCATAGAATTCTAATGTCCAGTTAGCTACCAATTGAGATTCTATCCCACGGGCAGCCGTTCTTCCCAAGGTTGAGAATAAGGCTTCTACAGGAACATTTAAATGACTTAATGCACCGTTAACTGCATCCTGGATTTCCTTGTTCCCTCTACCATAACCTATTAATAGTCTTGATAGCGGACCTACTTCCATTGCTTTTCCTTTCCATCTTGGAGTTTTGATAAAGCTGTATTTTTGCTCAACGTCTAATTGCTCATAGGGTGGTTGTGGTCCTGAATATTTGATATTTGTTTCGCCTTCCCAAGGGTGTCTTCCTGTATCGGCTCCTTCTTTATAATTGTCGTACCATGAATTGTTGACAAATTCTTCAATATCTCCATTACGATGATCAACATCATGAATTTTGCTCAAATCTCTATCCAAAATTACACCTGGTTGGAATTTAAAACTACTTGGATCTCCATAACCATTTGTTGGGAAATCTCCAAACGACATATAATTTCCAACCCCTTGTCCGATAGCTCCCCAGTCTTTATAAAATGAAGCTATAGCCAAAAGATCAGGAATATAAACCTGTTCAATAAAATCTTTTCCTTGTTTTAACAATTTCCCTACGTGCGAAAGTCTTTCGGCATTTAATCCTCCTGTACTATTTTCATTTATGGCACAAGCCATTCCACCAACCAGATAATTTGGATGTGGGTTCTTACCTCCTAGTATGGTATGTACTTTTACTATTTCTTTTTGCCATTCCAAAGCCTCTAAATAATGGGCCACTCCCAAGAGGTTTACGGCTGCAGGTAATTTCATTTGAGGATGACCCCAATAGCCATTGGCAAATATTCCTAGTTGACCACTATCTACAAACTTTTGAATTCGCTTTTGAATATCACTGAAATACCCTGGTGAGCTTTTAGGCCATTTCGAAATACTTTGGGCAATTTTTGAAGTTTCCACAGGATCGGCGCTAAGTGCATTGACTACATCAACCCAATCCAAGGCGTGCAGATGATAAAAATGGACAGCATGATCATGCATATATAATGCGCCTTCCATGATATTTCGAACCATTTCAGCATTTGGCGGAACCGCAATATTTAAAGCGTCTTCCACGGCCCTTACTGAACTGATGGCATGAACAGTAGTGCAAACCCCGCATGTTCTTTGTACAAAGGCCCAAACATCTCGTGGATCTCTTCCTTTAACTATATTCTCTAATCCTCGTACCATGGTACTTGAACTGTAAGCGTCAACTATTTTACCGTCTTTAATTTCAGCTTCTATTCTTAAATGTCCTTCAATCCTTGTTACTGGATCTACAACTATTCTGTTTCCCATGATTGTTTAATTTTCTTCGTTTTTATCTAAATTTTTCTCATTCATTTTTCCACGTGTATATCTTCCTTTCAATTCTTTGTATTTTGACACATTCGCAATTATTGAATGTGCAGTCAATCCGGCAGCAACTGCTCCAGTTGCAATCATACCCACTTTATCAGCTGAGCTTTCAATACCAAATCCGGGAACGTTGGTCATTCGCTTATAAAAAGGACCGTTATCCCAGAAATTAGCTTCACTGCATCCTATGCAGCCATGACCTGACTCAATAGGAAAACTGGTGCCATTATTCCATTTCATACTTGCACAGGCATTATAAGTGGATGGACCTTTGCATCCTAATTTGTATAAGCAATAGCCCTCTTTGGCATTGACATCATCAAATGTTTCCGCAAAAAGACCAGCGTCAAAATAAGGTCTTCGATAACAAGTGTCATGAACGCGTTTTCCATAAAAAGCTTTCGGCCTGCCAATTCTATCCAATTCGGGTAAGCGTTCAAAAGTTACATAATGTACTATAAGTGCCGCCATAGCCTCACCAATTGGAGGGCATCCTGGCATATTAATAATTGGTTTGTTCTTTATGATTTTATTGATAGGTGTTGCTCCTGTGGGATTTGGCTTAGCGCCCTGAACACATCCATTGGTTGCGCAACTACCCCAGGCAATTATGGCTTTTGCGCCCGCGGCTGCCTCTTTGAGTTGTTCTAAAGCAGTTTTACCTGCAATGGTACAATACACCCCATCAGCTCCCATTGGAACCGACCCTTCAACACATAAGATATATTCACCATGGTATTTTTCCATGGTATCGTGTTTGGCTGCTTCTGCCTGATGTCCGGCGGCAGCCATCAACGTTTCAGTGTAATCTAATGATATGTTGTCTAAAATGATATCAGCAACCATTGGGTGGTCTGAACGTATAAACGACTCACTGCAACAGGTACATTCCTGATAGTGTTCCCAAATAATAGGAAGTCTGTGTTTAGTCTCTAATGATTTAGCCACCTGCCCCACCATAGAATGGTCCAATCCCATGTAGGCTGATATAAAAGCCGCAAATTTCATAAAGTCTCTACGACTATAACCTTTCCTTTTTGCACTTTCGTAGTAGGTTTCCCTCACCGCTTTTTTTGTTGCCATAATACTATTTTTAAGAGTCAGAACGTTTTTTTCCAAACAGTTTAATCCTTTAAAATTAGAAATATTAAACCGTTGACAGCATGACTATTATCATCTTTTTTGATTAATATTTACTTATCTTTATCAGTTATTTCTGGAAAATACATATCAAAATGCACGAATTATCCATTGTGATGGGCATCCTAAAGATTGCGGAAAATGAAACTGCCAAGGCCGGAGCAAAAGAAGTAGAAATGATCGAACTGGAAATAGGAACTTTGGCCGGAATTGAATTTGATGCCTTGGATTTTGTTTGGTCAGCTGCGGTAAAAGAAACTGTCCTGGAACATGCAGTTAAAAGAATTAATATAATCAAGGCTAAAGGCAAATGCCTGGATTGTGATACAACCTTCGACATACTAAACGTTTACGACCCTTGTCCAAGCTGCAATAGCTTTTTAAAAGGAATTATTCAAGGAAAAGAGCTCAAAGTAAAAGCCTTAGAAGTTTCCTGATAAAAATTAGGAAATAATGAATTCCGCCCTTTTTATTTGCTTAGACAGAATACACTCTCAAACCAAAACACCTCAAGACAGAGTCTCCCTGAAATCAGCAATCTACGCCGAAAAATTCTTTCAATTAAATGACATTTGTCATGTTTAAGAATATTATTCTCTGCTACTTTTATTACTTAATATTTCAATTTATTTTCGTATGGACACTATAAATAACGCCATGCATAAAACCTTGTTGATGCAGGTTTTATGGGATATTCAAAAAAAAAGAAGGTATATCAGCCATGATGATATGACAAAAATTTCTCATGAATTTAACATCTCCAGGATGGAATTGGAAGGAGTTATTTCTTTTTATCATTTTTATCATAGGAAACATTCAGGTAAATACACTATTTATTTAAACAATTCGATCATATCAAAACACAAAGATTATGATCTGATTAAAAAAGCATTTGAAAATGAACTTGGCATTTCTTTTGGAAATGTAACAGGTGATCAAATGTTTGGATTGTTTGAAACACCTTGCATTGGTTTGAGTGACCAGGAAACTTCGGCATTGATCAATTTTAATGCTTTTACAAGTCTTACACCGATAAAGGTTAAAAATATAATCATCAAATTAAAGCAAGGGGAGTCTATTCAATCTATAAGTAAAATCCCTAAAAACAATATACAATATACGCCGGATGATGATAAAACGGTATTTTTTAAGAAATACTTTCCTGGAATCGGTTTAAAGAAATTAAAAAAAATGAATGCTGATCAGGTTATTGACCTGGTCAAAAAATCAAAACTAACTGGACGAGGAGGTGCCTTTTTCCCAACCGGAATGAAATGGGAATTTTGTAAAAAAAACAAGGCCGATCAAAAATATATAATTTGTAATGCCGATGAGGGGGAACCCGGTACTTTTAAAGACAGAGTCCTGATGAGTAAATTTCCAGGCCTCTTGTTAGAAGGTATGGCCATGGCCGCTTACGCTGTTGGAGCCACAAAAGGTGCTATCTATTTAAGAGCAGAATATTTTTACTTAAAAGATAAAATAGAACAAAGAATAATCGATTTTAAAGAAAAAGGATTTCTTGGAAAAAATATTCTTGGAATTGAGAATTTTGACTTTGATATCTATGTACACATGGGTGCAGGTGCCTATGTTTGTGGTGAAGAAACTGCTTTGATCCATTCTATGGAAGGCAAAAGAGGTGAGCCCAGCACCAAAGAGTATTTTCCGGTAGAACGGGGCTTTTTAGGAAAACCAACTATTGTAAATAACGTAGAAACATTATGTGCCGTCCCAAGAATTTTTGAAATGGGATTGGAAAAATATTTATCCATAGGTACGGAAGCAACACCAGGAACCAAGCTATTAAGTGTTTCCGGTGATTGTAAAAAACCGGGGATATATGAAATTGAATGGGGCATTAAATTAAAAGAATTTTTGCATTTAATTGATGCCGAAAATCCACATTTCGTATTATTCAATGGGTTTTCAGGGGAATGTTTATCTCCAAGTGATTTTGATAGAGAAATCTCCGGTGAAAACCTATTGGCCGAGCATATCCAATTTAAATTTAATGATCCCATTGAATATGCACAAAAAATGTATGCTGTTGGTTTAAGAAGTGGGGGATCATTTATGGTATTCCATAAAGACCGAGACCTTTTGAAAATATTAAAGAACATCAATGATTTTTTTGTAGCGGAATCCTGTGGAATATGTGTCCCTTGCAGAACAGGCAACTTCTTACTAAACAAAAAAATACAAAAGATCATCAATTGTCACGCTGATGAGAAGGATTTAAATGACATCAAAGAATGGAGTACCATTATCAAACAATCAAGCCGTTGTGGATTAGGAAAAACTTCTGCCAATTGTTTGTTAACTGCCATGTTAAAGTTTCCGGAAACATTTCAAGAAAGACTTACCTGTAACAGAGACATCAACGAAGCTTTTAATTTGAATAAGGCTGTAGAAGATTACAAAGAAATTGTCAACGAAATAGAAACTACTTATGAATAATTCAGTCAAAATAAAAATCGATGGTAAAGACTATCAGGTACAAGACGGTAAAAATTTAGTAGATACAGCAAAGGCACATGGAATTTACATTCCAACACTTTGTCATTTTCATGAGGTTAATTCACCTCTCGGAACCTGTAGAATTTGTACGGTCAAAGTTGATGGAAAAACAACAACAAGCTGTACTACCAAGGTTTATGAAGGAATGGAAATCGAGATCAACACGGAGGAACTCATTGATATTAGGAAAGCCATCATTGAAATGCTCTTTGCAGAAGGGAATCACTTTTGCCCTACCTGTGAAAAAAGTGGAAATTGTGATATGCAAAATCTCGCCTATGATATGGGACTAACCTCTTCAAGGTTTCCTAAAGTTTTCAGCAATAAGGCCGTTGATTTCGATGCTGATCGGATAATAATGGAAAGAAACAGATGTATCCTGTGTAAACGTTGTGTTGAAGAAATTAAAACGGATGATGGTCAAAATGTATTTTCATTTGTAAACAGAGGGATCAAAACCCATGTACATATTGATTATGAACAAGAACAAAAATTAAGTGAATCAAAAGCATTACAAGCCATGAATTTATGCCCGGTTGGAGCTATTTTAGTAAAGGGAATGATCTATGAACAACCGTTTGGGGAAAGAAAGTACGACTTACTAGGTAAAACTAAAAAATCACCAATAAATGGAAATGGTACATGTATCAACGACAAACAAAAATTTATTGTCGCCACTACATCCCTCGCAGGATGCTTTGGCTGTCATATGTCTCTTCTGGATATTGATACGGATATTTTGGATGTTCTTGAAATAGTTGAGTTCAACAAATCTCCTTTAACGGATATTAAAAAGTTTAGTAAACGCTGTCACGTTGGCTTGGTAGAAGGGGGTTGTGCCAATTCTGAAAATGTTGAAGTACTAAAAGAGTTCAGAAAAAAATGTGACATTTTAATCGCATTTGGCGAATGTTCAATAATGGGTGGAATTCCTGCCATGAGGAACTTTGTTCCCCTTAAAGAATGCCTTGAAGAGGCATATATTCATGGAGTTACGAGTGAGATAGGAGCCAATATCATTCCAAATCACGAGGACATCCCTAAGCTTCTAAACAATGTTTACCCATGTTCTGAAATTGTAAAAATCGATCATTTTATACCTGGTTGTCCGCCTAATGCCAACCACATTTGGAAAGTAGTAAAAAGTATTTTACTGGGTAAAGAATTTTCTATTGCTCACGATGAATTTAAATACGACTAAATATAATGATTATGAATAAAATTGTAATTGATCCCGTTACGAGAGTTGAGGGACACGGAAAAGTAACCATACATTTAGACGAACAAAATAAAGTAACGGAGTCTTTCTTTCATACTGTAGAATTCAGAGGTTTTGAACGGTTTATTCAGGGGCACCCTTATTGGGAAGCTCCCGTTTTAGTCCAAAGATTATGTGGTATTTGTCCGGTAAGTCATCATTTGGCAGCAGCAAAAGCTATTGATCAAATTGTTGGCCTAGAGCCGGAAGACTTGTCTCTACCCGCACAAAAAATAAGGAAATTAATGCATTTCGGTCAAATATTTCAATCGCATGCATTGCATTTTTTTTATTTAGCTTCTCCGGATTTACTTTTTGGATATGATGCAGCTCCTTCTAAAAGAAATGTTGTTGGTGTTGCCATTGAATATCCTGAATTGGCAAAAAAAGGAATTTTAATGCGAAAATTTGGACAGGAAATAATAAAAATGATCGCAGGTAAGCGTATACATGGAATCTCAACCACACCAGGAGGTGTACAAAAGAAAGTGAGTGTAAAAGAGAGGGATTATTTTTTAAATGGTAAAGACATTCCATCGATTGATACGATGATCGAGTGGTCAAAGGAAATTATTGCTTTTATAAAAATTTATCACTCTAATAATAAAAAATGGCTCGATACATTTGCCGAATATCCATCCGGCCATTTAGGTCTGGTAGATAAAAAAACAGGATTTCTTGAATTGTATGATGGAAAATTAAGGGCTATTGATGCCTACGGTAACATCACTTTAGACGATATTAATAATGAAGACTATCAACATTATTTTTATGAAGGCGTTGAAAAATGGTCTTATCTTAAGTTCCCATATATTAAAAACCTGGGAAGGGAAAAAGGATGGAATAGAGTGGGTCCTTTAGCTCGCTTAAATGTAATAGATGGTATCTCTTCTTCTGATGCCCAAATAGAATGGTTAGAGTTTAAGGCTGCCACCCAAGGTAAAACCAATAATAAAACCATGTATTCTCACTGGGCACGATTGATAGAAATACTGCATTGTGCTGAAATGATGAAGTCACTTCTTGATGATGATGATATCCTTAGTAATGATTTGATCAGAAAAGGGGAAAGACGTAGTGAAGGAATAGGAATAATTGAAGCCCCTAGAGGTACCCTGATCCACCACTATGAAGTTGATGATAAGGATAGAATTACACGCTGTAATTTGATCGTATCCACTACACATAATAACGAACCTATGAATCAGGCCGTAAACTGGGTCGCAAATAACGTATTGAATGGCAAACCGAAAATCACGGAAGGCATGTTAAATCAGGTTGAAGTTGCTATTCGAGCATACGATCCTTGTTTGAGTTGTGCTACACATGCTTTGGGTCAAATGCCTTTGGAAATTTTACTTTATAATCATTCAGGAGAAATAATTGATGAAAGAAGAAGATAAAATACTTGTTTTGGGTATAGGTAATATCGGACGACAGGATGATGGATTAGGATGGTTGATCCTTGATTATATAGTAGATGAATTTAAGTTTGTGGACATAGAATACCGTTATCAGCTACAAATCGAAGACGCTGAACTGGCATCTAATTATTCGACGGTGATATTTGCAGATGCAACTAAAGAGGAGGTCGACGAAGGGTTTTACTTTAAGAAATGTAAAGCTTCGACAACTTATGGTCTGAGTACTCACGCCCTGCATCCTGAGACCATAGTAGGATTGACCAATAATCTTTATCATAAATATCCTGAGACTTTTATTCTGGGAATTCAAGGATATCATTGGGAATTGAAGGAAGGTGTAAGCGAAAAAGCAATAGACAACCTTAAAAGAGCCATCCAATTCTTGCCAAATGTTTTTAGTCGAGATTTTGTCTTGCCCTGAAATAGGTTTAAGCCTTATTTTTTGGTTAGCTCACGATCTGGTTATTTTTAGCAGATGAGTTC
>JAUXCI010000103.1 GCA_030618945.1 Flavobacteriaceae bacterium | reverse complement strand
TTCAATGTCGTTGGCTATGGTGATCTTTCCTTGATCGTCAATAATTTCGATCAAACCTGATTGGTACCCAATTATAAACCTTTTAGTTGATACGCTGTAATAAATACTAGAGGTTTCTTTACCTGACAGCCCGTGTACTGAGGAAATTTTCTCTGTAAGGCCCGTTTGCCTGTCGTGAATAAACGCAGCATTATCAGCAACAGCATAGATTATACCGTCAATTTCTATAAAATCCTTTACATTATTATAGGAAAAAAAATCATCCCAGGAACTGCTAAAATCAGTTTGAGCATACAGGCTTTGTACGATCATAAATAACAGTAAGAAAGTGATATAGTCTTTTTTGACAAAAAGAGACATGTTTTAGATTTTTCTCAAAGATATTTATTTCATTTGAATCCTGAGGTTCTTAAATTGATTCAAATTATTTTTGTTGTTATTACAAATAAATTCACTCATGAACTATATTCTTGTCTATCTGCTTATCATCAACTTTGATTTTGTTAATGTGCGGACAAAGAATAGCCCAGGATTACTCCCGGGCTATGAATATTACTGTTTATTTTATACTAACGCTACTAGGCGTCTTTTTTCTTGAAACCTATTAAAATGAATTTTGCAGATCTAGTTTGGTCACTGCCATAAGCTCACCTTCCAAAAATACTTTTACGGGATAAATTCCTTTTTCATAATTATTTCCTCGACGTTGGATAAACATTGTCACGTCCATATCATGATTGTTATAATTGATAATGGCATGATCAGTGTATTTCGTTTCAGATTCACTGTCTTTCATTTTAAAGATTCCTTTAGCCTCTTCTACATCTCCTTTAGGGTTCTGCAAAACAATGTAAGCTTCTTTTTGACCTGATTTCACCTTTTCATTACTCAACAGCTTAAAACTAACTTTAATAAGATCCGTTTTATTCGCATTGTTGGTTTTTTGATATTTTCCGTTGCCACTCATTTTCATGGCAGTAATCACAACATTTTCAACACTCAGGTTTTCTTCCATTATGGCCAAGTCGGCTACTTCCTGTTCTTCAAATCTTACTTGGGTTGGTGCACTTGAGGCATGGGTTATCTGTCTGTCAGTTCGTGTTAAATTTCCAGACACACGATTTCTGCCATTCATCACCATCAAGTCTCTGTATCGCTTTTTGAAATGCAAGACACTATTTTTATATTCAATAATATTAGACCATCCTGTTTCCTCCAGCCCCTTTGCTTTGTTAATTAACTCAGCAATCTTTATTTTATATGAGCTAAGTGAATCAGCCAATTTTGGATATTGAGGAATCGCTTCTTCATATTTCTTTTCCAATTCAGATAACTGATCAATCATTTTAACCTTTTCGGTTCCTATATAATTTAAAACTTTGTTACTCTCAGGATTGGTAGCAACTATACTTGAGTTATAATTGATAATTACCGCCTCTTTGACTTCCTTCTTGTCAGCTTCCTTCTTTTCAACAACGGCGACTGTCACTTCTGGTTCACTTGCTTCTTTAGTTATTTCTTTGGTTTCTATTTTATTTTCTGCAACTTGAGTCTCTTTAATTTCAGGTGTTATTTCAATTTCTTTTTCTTCAACTATAGCAGCAGGTTGCTTTATTACGGCCCTCGTTAAAATAACCGGTGTGTTTATGTTATGATCAACCTCCGCCGTTTTAATACTTTCTGATTTTGGTGTATCAATAACATTTACTCGTTCCAATTCAACTACTTTTTCAGCGACTATTTCTTCCTGTTTCTCTTCAGCCACTTCAACCGCTACAACAACTTTAGGTTCTTTCTTTTCAACTTGTTTAACCCGTTTTTGTTTAACTGGTTTCAGCTGTTTTGCAACCAGCTTAGTTTTACTCGAGGATGATTTTTTCTTTGTACTCGAATTTGGAATATTTACAAAATTGAATTCTGTTCTTCTGTTCATTTGATGTGCATCATCATTACATTCGATTCCATTTACACATTGGTTGATCAGTTTTTCTTCACCATAACCTTTAGATTTAATTCTACTGGCATCTATTCCCTGAGCTTTTAAGTATTCAACCGCTGCTCTGGCTCTTTTATTTGAAAGTTCAATATTATATGAATCTGTACCTCTTGAATCAGTAAAAGATGAAGCTTCAATGATCAGATCAGAATTGCTATTCATCACTTCTACTATTTTATCCATTTCTCTTGCCGACGCTTCTGTAATTTTTGCTTCGTCAAAACCATAATATATAGGTGACAATCTTTCTACTACTGGTTGCTTCTTAGCAATTTTTGTTAAATTCAAATTCGTATGTAGTACAGAATGGTAGTTTTCCTCCAGAATTTCTATACGTTTTTTATCGTCCAGGTAGTTAGGATTTGAAGCTATCAAATTATATTCATTCGCACATGATACCGTGAACTTATACGTTCCATCCTGATAAGTTGACACTGATTCAAGAAGGCTTCCATCTAATGTATACAGGTCAACAGTAGCTCCCGCAATTGATTCATATGAGTCTTTATCTATTACTCTACCGTTTACAGAAATAAAGCATTCCCCAGGTCTAATGTCTTCTTCCAATGTAAAGGAATAAAGATCGTTAAAGCCTTTACCTTGTAATCGATTTGAAGTGAAAAACCCTTGGTTGTTATCTTCATTAACGATATAAGCAAAGTCATCATTGATACTATTAATAGGTGAAGCTAATCGATAAATTTCAGAGGTCGTGTTATCATATACCTCAACGGCAAAAACATCAAGTTTTCCTTGACCTTCATGACCGTCTGATGAAAAATACAAAATTCCATCCTTTGTAATAAAAGGAGTAGTTTCACTTCCTGCGGTGTTTACATTTGTTCCAAGATTCCTAGGTTTACTGTAATTTCCATTTTCTAATATGTCTACTACAAAAACATCCGTCTTTCCTTTTGATGGTAATCTATCTGATACAAAATACAATTTGCTGTCATCTGCGTTTAATACAGGATAGCCACTTGTGCTTTTGTTTTTATTAAAGGGAAGTTTTTCAATATTGGTCCAACTTCCGTCAGCTTCCACATCTGCCTTATATAAGGTCAGTCTTTTATTTTTTGGCAAATTCTGTTTCTTTAGTTTTTTCCAATATTTGTTTCTGCTAAAATAAACTGTCTTTTTATCTTTTGAATATGTTACTCCTGTTTGGTTGAAGTTTTTGTTTAACTCCTTAGTAACACGTTTTACATTTTTAATCTCACCATCAAAATCAATATCACCAACAAAAAGATCTTTTCGTGGGTTGTAGTTTTTCTTAGCCGAAGTTACTTTATGATCGGCTGAAGTAAATATCAATTTATTCTCATCCAAAATTGCAACCCCATAATCAGAGTTATTTTTATTTACTTCTAAAAATTTAATTTGATACTTCGCGGTTGATTGTCCGGACACTTGTAAAAAACAAGCGATTAAAAAAATTAGTATGAATCCCCTTTTCATAATCATATAGCTTATAATTGTTTGTATTTCAAATATTTAATTAACTTTTTGTTTTGTCATCTTTTTAATAGAATTTATAAAACTTATGAATTTCAAATAAAAATGACTTATCAACAGTGTGTTAATAACGCAGAAAAGGGCACAAAATTATATACTTTAAAAATTATTTAAACATAGCACGGGAATTCTGGGCATAAAAAAAGCCCAATAAAAATTGGACTTAAATAATTTATTAAAACTAATTCTTAGTTTACCGGTACAGGTTCCGGAGTTGTTGCAGTCTGAACTGGTTCTTCACTAACATAGTTTTCATTCAATGAACTGATCACCTCATCAGTAATATCCAATGATTCCTCACCATACAAGATACTCTTGGTCTGATCAGATGATCCAAGGATATAAGTATAACCTTTTGACTTGGCATAAACAGATAAATAGGTTTCGATATCACTATTGATCTTTTCCATTTTCTTCTGGCCTTCAGCTTGAACCTGTTGTTGAGCCATCTGTTGTTGTTGTTGGATCATTTGTTGTTCTTGCATCAATTCTCTTTCTTGTTCCTGTTTTGCAGATGCAGAAAGGTTTTGTTGATTTTGTTGGTACTCCTGAACCTTTTGTTGAAAAGGTATTGCCAATTGATCAAGTTGTCTTGACATTTCCTCAGACTGAACTTTCATTTCCTCCTCTGCTTTTTTGGAACCTTCATACTCCTTCATTACTTCTTCTAAATCCACATAAGCTATCTTAACTTGTGTACAAGAAGTTAATAACATCATTAAGGAAAATACTACTGCTATTTTTTTCATTATTATTATATTTTGATTTAACGGGGCAAATGTAAAATAATGATTTGATAATTTCTCAAAAAGTTTAACTATTTACCGAAAGTCAAATTGTTATAAGGAATTTTTATTCTAAAATTACCAAACATAAAATGTTTCTATGAATGTTCCATCAATTGCAGCGCCTTTAAAAGGCGTGTCTCGGTTTTATGGTATAATCTATTGTTAAAAAAATTAAACGTAGCTTAAAATGGCTCTAAATGCCTAATTCGAGTTTTTTATCAAATAGATTAAAGAAGAGTACTGCTTTGAGCTTTTTGCTTTGAGGTTTGAAAGCAGTCCAGTTTTAAAGGCGCTAAAAAAATTAGATTTACCCGTTTTATATTTTTCAGACAGGAGGCTCACATAAAAAGAGTCAAAGATTAATGGAAGTGTTTTGATGACTTCCAAATCAAATTTGCCGAAGACATTTTTAATAGCTGTGTCACTAAAATGCCCAAGGTGCCTGGGTACATCATAAGCTGCCCAATTTTCCTTATAATGATTTGCATCATAGCTTTTGAAATTTGGAACCGCAATTACTATTAATCCATCCGGCTTTAGCAAAAGCTTTAATTGTTGAATATATTCCATTAAATTTGGAACATGCTCTAAAACGTGCCACATGGTAATCACATCAAACTTACCCTGATGCGATTCTAACAAGAAATGAATATCATTAGATACAAGTTCTTTTGCTTCAAGCTTCTTGCCTGACAAATCACGAGCCTTCTCGTTTGGTTCAATTCCCTTAACTTTCCATCCATCTTTCTGACATGAGGCCAAAAAATCTCCAGTACCACAACCAATGTCGAGAAGTAATCCTTTTTGCCGTGTCAACCCATTGATCATATTGAGCTTTTTCTTTATCGAATAATTCTTTATCATTTGATAAACTTTATCCATTAAAGATTCTTTTGAGTCGGTATGAGAAATATAAGCCTCACTTTGATAATAGCCAGGAAGCTCAAGATCTGAAGGTCGCGGCAAGGTTATTAATAAATCATTGTCCTCGTCCAAGTACAAATTAAATGTTTCACGTGAAACAGTGTGGTCTTTACAGGTCAAAAATAATTTTAAATTCTTTTGATCTAAATAATGGCGTTGTTCTTTCTTCATGCAGACATTCTTAAATATAACTATCTTCCCATATACACCAAAAGTACTGATACGTCACTTGGTGATACTCCCGAAATTCTACTTGCTTGAGATATAGTTGATGGTTTGATTTTAGATAACTTTTCCCTGGCTTCATATGATATGGATTTTACCTTTTGATAATCAAAATTCACAGGAATCTTAATGTTTTCCAGACGTTGTAATTTATCGGCTGAATTTCTTTCCTTCGCGATATATCCCGAGTACTTTACGTGTACCTCTGCCTGCTCTATAACCTCATCATCCAAACCGTGAGTATCTATAAACTCCTCTACTTTTGGAAATTTCCTGATGTCATTAAAATCCAGTTGAGGCCTTGCGGCAATTTTAAACATCTTCATCGACTGTTTAACAAGCGCAGAATTCTTTTCCTTTAAAATAGGATTTACATCTTCAGGTTTTACACTCGTTTCTTTAAGGAAGGCAATAAATAAATCCGTCTTTTCCTGCTTTTCAACAACCCTATCCATTCGCTTTTTGGACGCAAGTCCTATGGCATAAGATCTAGGTGTTAATCGCAAGTCTGCATTGTCTTGCCGTAATAAGGTTCTGTATTCTGCCCTTGAAGTAAACATCCTATAAGGCTCCTCTGTACCCTTGGTGACAAGGTCATCTATTAAAACCCCAATATATGCTTCATCCCGTTTTAAAATAAACGGTTCCTTTGACTGAATCTTAAGCGCCGCATTAATTCCAGCCATTAAGCCTTGGGCCGCCGCCTCTTCATATCCTGTTGTTCCATTAATTTGTCCTGCAAAGAAAAGATTTTCAATTTGCTTTGTTTCCAAAGTCATCTGAAGTTGGGTTGGAGGGAAATAATCATACTCAATGGCGTATCCAAAACGAAGGAATTTTACTTTTTCAAAACCCTCGATTTTTCGCAATGCTTTAAATTGAACTTCGTGTGGTAATGAAGTTGAAAAACCATTTACGTAAATTTCTGTGGTATTCCATCCTTCAGGTTCTACAAATATTTGATGTCGGTCTTTGGTTGCAAAACGATCAATCTTATCTTCAATAGAAGGACAGTACCTAGGACCAATTCCTTTAATTCTTCCAGTGTACATCGGTGAGTTATGAAAACCCTCTCTTAACAAATCATGAACCTCAACTGAAGTGTAGGCCATATAACATGATTTTTGTTTAGCCAGAGACTCGGTATCCGTATAAGAAAACTTCGAGGGAATCTCGTCACCTGGTTGTTCAATCATCTTAGAAAAATCCAAAGACCTGGCATCAACTCTGGGCGGTGTTCCGGTCTTCATTCTTCCAGCCACAAAACCCTTGGCTACCAAATCTTCGGTAATCCCAGTTGAAGCTCCTTCTCCAGCCCTTCCTCCTCCAAAGGTTTTATCACCAATATGAATCTTACCATTTAAAAATGTTCCAGCAGTTACTATAACCGTTTTTCCATATATGGTCAAACCAAGTTGGGTTTTAATCCCAGCTATGCGCTCTCCATCAAACAATAGCCCATTGACGGAATCCTGAAACAAATCTAAATTATCTGTTTGTTCTAGTTGTAACCTCCATTCCTCAGCAAACCTCATCCTGTCACTTTGTGCACGAGGACTCCACATGGCCGGTCCCTTAGATTTGTTGAGCATCTTAAATTGTATAGCCGTCTTATCTGTGATTATACCACTAAAGCCTCCCAGGGCATCTATCTCTCTAACAATTTGCCCCTTGGCAATTCCTCCCATAGCAGGATTACAACTCATCTGAGCGATATTCTGCAGACTCATCGTCACCAATAGGGTTTTTGCCCCAAGGTTTGCAGCAGCGGCAGCAGCCTCACTTCCGGCATGCCCTCCACCAACAACGATTACATCATATGTAGATTCAAATAAATTCATTACTATTGTTTCACGTGAAACATTTTACCATTCGTTAAAAAGTCCGCAAAGATAAGTAATAATCCTCTTTCGACCTCATCAAGGATTTATCATCAACTGACTTGTCTTTATAACCGCAATAATGTAAGATGCCGTGAATCATTACCCTGTGCAATTCATCAACAAAATTATTTCCCAAATCATCAGCATTTTCCCTTACCCTATCATAGAAGACATAAATGTCACCAGAAAGCACATTACCCAAGCTGTAATCAAAACTAATAATATCTGTTAATGTATTGTGTTTTAATGTTTTAACGTTTATGTCCAACAAATAATCATCATCACATAAAATATAATTAATCTCCCCTAGCTCCTTCCCTTCTTCATCCAAAACAAAATCAACCCATGACGATATCTGCTCTTTGTTTACCAACTCAAATTTTCCAATTATAGCATACTCTATCATATTTTAGGGTTATTTTCAGTTTCAAAATATCTTTTAACTTTCTTTTGATACTCCGGCGTCATTTCCAGCCTTTGTCTTCTCAACATTTCATCATCATTCAAATCAAAATTTTCCAGGTCAAGTTCATCAATAGCCCTGCTATTATCTTTCTGCTCACCCAATGAGGATTTTCTTTTACTCTCTTCGTTCCGTTTTAAATTCGCATTTTCCAACTCCAATAATTCGTGCTCTAATTTCTGCATTCTTTCAAGAGCTTCCTTACCAATTCCTTTTTCTAACAATATTTTTTCAAGATTTTCCATTTGTTGCAAAGCAGCTTTTCCTTCAGATCCTCCCTTTCCTTGTCGGTCCATAAGTTGCTGCATTTGCTCCTTTAGCATTTTTTGTTCTTTATACATTTGAAATTGATCTCCGCTCATTTCTTCCTTACCCATTTTACCTTCTCCTTTTTGGCCTTCCATTTTTTCCTGCATCTTTTTCATCATTCCTTGTTGCTCTTTGATGATATCTTGTAAAACCAACTTTATCATGTAAAACCAACTTTATCCTGTAAAACCATCTTTATCCTGTGAAACCATCTTTATCCTGTAAAACCAACTTTATCCGGTAAAACTAACTCTATCTTGCAAAACCAACTTTATCCTGTAAAACCAACTTTATCCTGTAAAACCATCTTTATCCTGTAAAACCATCTTTATCCTGTAAAACCAACTTTATCCTGTAAAACCAT
>JAUXCI010000130.1 GCA_030618945.1 Flavobacteriaceae bacterium | reverse complement strand
ATTAACAAATATTTAATATTAAATTAATCTAAATAACTGATATACAGTTATATAAAATTTTAATAAAAAACACATATTTTGAAAACTTTAACAGAAGTCAAAGTTACCAGGCTGATATTGGATGGGTAAATGGAACTTTTGATTGGGATAGATCTCCCTTTAAGGGCTCTTTTTTAAGTAAAATAAAAATAAGCCATTTTTGGAAGGTAATTATCGGTCTATTTTGAAATTTTCTAATTTGATATCATCTAAGCCGTTATCATCAAAGGGGTATTCAAGTTGATTTTGAATATTATATAGAGCAATCAAAATAAACTGACTTAGAATTACTATAAAGTATGTGATTGCATGATTTTTGTCCTCGCCAATTCTATTGATCACAGCTGGCGTATATATCAAGGGGAAGATATAGATGAATATGAGGCAATAGGCTTTTAAACTAATTGGAGTTCTGTGAATATTAATTGCATGCACATTTTCCACTGATTCATGAACATCTTTTAAATATCTAAAGGTCTTGTCCCTAAGTTTATTTGAAACAAAGTCTTTATGCTCCTGTAAAAAATCATATACCTTTTTAACACTGTTATCAATACCAGCTGTTTCTTTTTCGTTGCTTTTTAAATGCGCCATCAGGGTATTACTTATATCACAGAGTATTGCGTTTATTTCTTGCTTTTGTCCATCGGGCATTGAAGAAGTATTGAAGGAATAATTTAAGGTAATCAAAGAACTACGAAATTCACTCAGGTGTTCCAGCGCCTTTTCCCTTCTCCTAAAAGATCCGCGAATCGTAAATACCAATGGAAAGATCATGGCAATACTGATTAAGGTGATATCCAAATCAAAATTAATATGATAGGTAAAGCAAACAAAGGGAGTCAGGATAGCTACAGCTAATGCAATCCATGTTCTGTGGTTAATAATAACGGTATATTGTCGCAAGTTGAAATATTTATGGCTTGATTAGCTAAAGGTAGCTAAAAAATGATAATATACAAATACAAGGATTAAGAATTAAATCTATTCAACCGGCACAATGCTATATAATAAAAAAGACCGCGATATCGCGGTCTTTTATGCAATTAGTGTTTTATTTTAGAATTCTAAATTTGAACTAAGATCAAATTCGTCATAAATTGCCTTGTCTTTTAGATCGTCAAAGAAACTTGTAGAACGGTATTTTACACCAAATTTTGTTCTGTCAATCTTTAGATCAGCTGTAGCATTGTTTCCCTTAATAGAAATTTTAAAAGTTACTGCTTGAGTTTGACCCTTTATAGTTAGATCACCACTTACTTCATATACATTATCACCTGTACTTTTAACCTTGTTGAAAACCAGGTTCGCCGTTGGAAATTCTTCAACACTAAAGAAATCAGCTGATTTTAAGTGCCCTTCCAGTTTACCTTTGTATTCACCATCCAAATCAGTGTTAACAATACTTGTCATGTCAATTGTAAATTCACCACCTGTCAATTTGCCTTCATTAAAACTAAGGTGACCTGATTTAATTGAAATCTTCCCTTCATGACTACCTGTAACCTTGTAACCTTTCCATGTTACCGAGCTTTTGTCTGTTTTTATTTCTTTTTTCCCGTTTACAATTCCTGTAAACGAAAATGTAATAGCCGCTATGATAATAGCTGCTCCTAATGTGTTTAATCTATTTTTCATGTTTGTTAATTTAATGGTTATATATATCAAATATGTTTGTTTAGTTTCCAGAATAAAGTTTCTCTTCAATGATTGTGCCATTTTGCCATTGATGCACAACTACTTGCTTATAGCATTTTCATTTTCAATTTGTTTCAATGAACGATGCAAAGTTGGGGATATGTTTACAATACGAAAATAAGGTAGCTTATCAAATGATGTTAATCTAGATTAACATTTATTGATCGAGAATCAATTCTCTTTTAATTTTGCTTAAAAACTCCTTGGTAATCCCAAGATATGAGGCAATAAGATATTTAATTCCTTACCTGTTGCAAATAACCCAATACGTATACCGCAGGAGCATTCCAATTTATGCAAACTTCGTTTGAGGCAAAACTTGGCTCCTCATCTATATGAGCTTTAGCAGCGAACTCAGAGCTGTATTCCACAAAACCAGCATCTTGTCTGTCATTATTTGGCCCGCCAATAATAAAACCAGGAACCGGATCGGCTATGCTGTCAGCCCCACTGGGTCTGTGATGCGGGAACATTACTCTTTTTGATCCAAAACCAGTTAAAAAACTATATCCTGTAGCATTTTTTCCATAGATATAATCGTTTATTTGTTCGGCTCCAATAAGGTATTTTTCCTCTCCTGTTAGTCTGTGCGCCATACATAATATCACGGCTTGATTGAGGATATCACTATTTGAACCCCATTCAAAACTGTCCAGGGCAATACGATAAGGGTGAGCAGCAATTTTTGCAAGAATTTCATCTGCTAAGGCGATGTGCCCCTCACTTAATTCAGAAGCCATTTCTTTATCCAACATATCCTTATTCTCGAGTAAGGAATGAAACGCCACGTTGCGAACAAATCTTTTCCAACTGTCAGCTAAATGATGCTTATATTCTTGTTTATATGCAGTAAGGGCAACCTTATATTCATCCTCCTGGGTGGCGAGATACAATTCGGCAGCAGCCCAATAGAAATCATCTGAAAATTCATCATCACCATATTGCCCGGTACTCACGTCTTCAGGATTTTTATAGGTAATATTATCATTTATTATTGCCCAGTTCCAGGCCTTTACAGAAGCGTCCAAAGCCTTTTCAGACCATTTAGGATCGATTTCTTTATACAATCGGGAAGCCTGTGCCAGTACAGCTGCAAAATCCAAGCTAGAAGCTGTTCCTTTACCGATGATATAACGGTCAAGATCATAAGCCTCAGGCATAATAAAGCCTGCAAAACCTAAGGCGGTAAGTTTAAAGAACACGCCACCATCATCGTCTTGCATGGTCAAGAGCCAATCCAGTTCATACCTTAATTCATCCCATAAATCATTGATGTCATTTCTGCTTTCCGGAATGTTTAGGCCACCATCGGTGATGACATTAGGATACTGCTCCAATAATAATAACATCTGTCCTGTTGATAGTGAACCATTGACAACGTATTTGCCATAATCACCGGCATCATACCAACCTCCTGGGGAATTACGTGTTCCATCTGACTTTCCTGATGAGGGATGGTAAATACATTTATCATCGGGATGTCCGGCGGCCCTCTGATATTCATTGCTATATCGTTCTTCAATAGGCATAGAAGCCCTTTGATAATAATAACTTTTTATGGCTGCACGCAACACTGGTTTATAAAGGTCTTCCCCAATTTTAAACGGAAAAGAGGCAATAGTATCATCTACCACTACATAATAAGCGCCAGGTGCGGTGAAATCACTAAAATCACCCAACATGACTTTCTCACCTGAAGATTCCCATGTTCCCTGATCAACCAGTGCGCCAGAGAATACCTTATTATTGTATGAATCAACAAGTTTGAAGGCAGAGGCTTTGGTATCAATTATAGTAAATTGTTTTACAGAAGCGGGATAAAACCCAATTTGATTGATACGAATTTGATCAGAAATTTTAGCTGCTTTTTTATTTGATTCACAAGAATAGGCAAGCACAAGAACAAGGACACCAAAGGCGATGATTTTTTTCATGGTAATTTTTAATTTATGGATGCTTTAATTTCAAAGATCAAATATAAAGAATCCCTTGAAAAGTTATTTAATTTTTCTGAGCATAGGTTGCCACTTCAAATAAGTGCCACTTCTCCATAACCATTCCAGAGGACCGTATTTGAATTTTTTTAACCAATATTTGCTGAATAAAGTTTGCAGGAAGATCAGTATCAATGCCATTACAAATAGATAAAGAAATCGAATCTGTCCCAAATATCCCAAGCCCCAGCCAAAGAATATAAAAGTGCCAATGACTGATTGCATTATATAATTGCTAAGGGCCATTTTGCCATAGGGTGCAAAGAAAGAAAAACGTTTTTCCCAAGCGGGTCTTTGATATAGCATGAGGAAACCACATAGAATGATGGATGCCATGGAAATACTTATCCAATCAAAAAAGTTCATTCCTAAAACAAATTGCCAGGATGAGTTGTCAATAGGTTGAGGCGCCGTAGCAAAGGTAGCTACCATAAAGGCTATAGAAACCAGTACGCCGACTATTGACCATAGCATTACATTTTTTATGGACTTGGCATAGGATAACAAATTTTTAAAAAGCCCTATTCTACCTAACCAAAGGCCGATTAAAAAGTATCCAAAAGTGTAATAAAACCTACCAAAAAAGGATAGCTGAAAATCTATTTTAGTCAACATTCCATAACCAGCATTGGCCTTAAATACTTCAAGTATTGACCCGTTTTGTATGGTGTCAAAGTACAGCCTTATCATTTCGTGGTTTGTATCCATCATGGAGTGTATCCCGGTAAGGCTTTCATTGCCAAAAATCAGAAAGGCTAGGAACTTGGGTATCCCTAAAAAGATAAGTCCCACACTGATAAAGATCCATTTGGTGGAAATACGATAAAAAGGAATTAAAAATGGTGCAAGCACCGCGTATATAGTTAATATGTCTCCTCTGTAGAACAATTGATGTATATAACCAAAAACAAAAAGTAAGACAGCTCTCCATAGAAATCGTCCATCAAATCGCAGGCCTTTTTGATCAGCCGATTCCATTTGTAATGAAAAACTAAGTCCAAAAAGAATCGAGAACAAGGCGAAGAATTTACCCGTAAAGAAAATTGTTATAATTCCCTGAACTATTTGATCAGGAATTCCATTAATGCCCTCCATAAAACCTTCAGGAGCGGTGCCGGCAATATATTGTTCTACCATATGAACAATCGCAACTCCGGCAAGGGCAAAGCCCCTTAGTGCATCAATACTGTTTATTCTTTTGGGCTTAATTAGGGCGGTCATAGTTGGTGGTTAATTAAGTATTGCTAAGAAGACGCTTTTTTAAGTATTATGTTACGGGTTCATTGCTTCATTGCTTCAATGATTTAATGAAACAATGAAATAATGAAGATTAATTATTAACCAAAATAGGGCAACGTTATTCAGGCAAGGTCAATTAACCGAGAAACCCCTGCCAGCGGCAGGCAGGCAAAACTCCAAACACAAAACAATTTTAATCTTACAAACTTTTAATTTTATATAATTGTTATATTGCGTTTGAAAAGGAATTAACTCCTATCTAGGCATAATGAATCTAAATATTAGGCCTAAGAAAACGGTTAAATTTTTAGCATAAGACAGATTGAAAATGAAAAAAGTTATAACTTTTGGCGAGATCATGTTGCGTTTGGCCCCTCCGGGATTTTTAAGATTTTCACAAGCATCAGCGTTTGATGTGGTTTATGGAGGTGGTGAATCTAACGTAGCAGTGTCATTGGCCAATTATGGAGTGCCTGTTGATTTTGTAACTCGTTTACCGAAAAATGATATTGGACATTGCGCGATGATGGAAATGCGTAAGCGTGGTGTGGGTGTTGAAAAGATCGTATATGGCGGTGATCGCTTGGGAATCTATTTTTTAGAAACCGGTGCCGTATCAAGAGGATCCAAAGTGGTGTATGACAGAGCTCATTCAGCCATGAGTGAAATTACCGAAGGAATGATTGACTGGAAAGACGTTTTTAAAGACGTTGCCTGGTTTCATTGGACGGGTATAACCCCTGCCATATCACAAGGTGCAGCAGATGCATGTTTGGAAGCCGTAAAAATAGCAAGTGAGCTGGGAATTACAATATCAACTGATCTGAATTACCGCGCCAAATTATGGAATTTCTGTAGTGATGCACATAGAGAATCTATCATGACTGAATTAACATCTTATTGTGATGTTGTATTAGGTAATGAAGAAGATGCAGAAAAGCACTTTGATATCAGGCCTGAAGGATTGGATATTACCAAACAAGGACATGATGTAAAGGCAGAAGCATTTCTATCTGTTTGTCAACAGATGATGCAAAAGTTTCCAAGGGCTAAAAAAGTGATCACTACTTTAAGAGGATCGATATCAGCTTCTCATAACACCTGGGCCGGAGTTCTTTATGATGGCAAGAAGATGTACGAGACAAGACAATATCAGATCACTGACATTGTTGACCGCGTAGGAGGAGGAGATTCTTTTATGGGTGGCTTGATCTATGGACTGCTTAAATATCCTGAAAACGATCAAAACGCACTGGACTTTGCAGTAGCAGCTTCATGTTTAAAACACACCATCAAAGGAGACGCAAATTTGGTAACAGTCGATGAGGTTGAGAAATTAATGGGAGGTGACGCTTCCGGAAGAGTAGCAAGATAATATGGCACAATTTACAAGAATAGAAGTAGCAGAGGTGATGAAGAATACGGGGCTTGTTCCCTTATTTTATCATCCTGATTTAGAAACCAGTAAAAAAGTAGTAAAGGCTTGTTATGATGGCGGCGCTCGTCTCTTGGAATTTACCGCAAGAGGTGATTTTGCACATGAAGTATTTGGAGAGCTTGTAAAATATGGTATAAAAAATTTTCCCGGAATGGTGATGGGGGTTGGTTCGGTTACCGATGCTGCTGCCGCCTCCAGGTTTATGGCCCTAGGCGCAAACTTTATTGTAACTCCTGTTTTAAGAGAGGATATAGCCATAGTTTGTAATAGAAGAAAGGTATTGTGGTCACCTGGTTGTGGGACGCTCACTGAAATCGCGAAAGCGGAAGAATTGGGCTGTGAGATCGTTAAACTTTTCCCAGGAGATATTTACGGACCCAATTTCGTAAAAGGAATAAAAGGACCTCAGCCTTGGACAAGTATTATGCCAACAGGTGGTGTATCACCAGACAAAGAGAATTTATCAGCCTGGTTCAATGCCGGTGTTACTTGCGTAGGAATG
The DNA here is from genome assembly GCA_030618945.1 of Flavobacteriaceae bacterium. Taxonomy (GTDB): domain Bacteria; phylum Bacteroidota; class Bacteroidia; order Flavobacteriales; family Flavobacteriaceae; genus Lutimonas. The sequence continues at coordinate 38 of JAUXCI010000130.1, read as the reverse complement.
GGCTCTAAATTGATCAAAAAAGACGCCGAGGGAAATTT
>JAUXCI010000094.1 GCA_030618945.1 Flavobacteriaceae bacterium | reverse complement strand
TTGGTATAGGATCGAAAGTTGAAATGAGAGCGGGCGACCTTTACCAGTCTATGGTAGTTACTGATCCAAATATATATTTTGGCCTGGGCAATAGGAGCAAAGCCGATATTCTCAGAATAACCTGGACAAATGGCGTGCCGCAGAATATTTTGTTACCAGATGCTGATCGCGCCCTCATCGAATCACAAACACTCAAAGGCTCTTGTCCGTTTTTATACACATGGAATGGAGAGACCTATGAATTTATAAAAGACATTACCTGGAGAAGTGCTCTTGGTATGCCCTTGGGGATTATGGGTGGTACAACTAAGTATGCTTTTGCCGACGCCTCGGATGATTATATAAAAATTCCCGGAGATAAGTTAAAACCCAAAAACGGGTATTATTCCATTCAGGTAACCTCCGAACTTTGGGAAACCATATATATGGATAAAATTGAATTGGTGGCCGTTGATCATCCTGCGGATCTAAATATTTATGTGCCTGAGCAATTTTCACCTCCTCCTTTTCCAGGCCTAGACATTCATCAGGTCAATAAAAAGTATGCTCCTGTTTCTGCTGTGGATGCTTTGGGTAATGACCTGCGCACTTTTATTCTTAAAAAAGATGATTCTTATATCTCTAATTTTAAGCCTGATAGATACCAAGGAATTACGGAGGCCCACGACTTGATTCTGGATCCAGGTGAGGCCTTTCAGGATAATAACTTACAAATTTTTCTAAATGGTTGGATTTTCCCTACTGATGCCAGTATCAATGTGGCCATTTCTCAATCTGATCAACTGCAGCTTTCCATGCCGGTTATTCAAGTGATTAACAGCCAGGGTAAATGGGAAACAGTTGTCGATAATCTTGGTTTCCCGATGGGTAAAAATAAAACCGTTATTGCAGATCTTTCAGGCAAGTTTCTTTCAGCTGACCACAGGATCAGGATCCAAACTAATATGGAGATTTATTGGGATGAAATTTTCTTCGCCAATGTGAACTCAGACTCCGATATGGAAACCACTGTTTTATACCCCGTTTCTGCAGACCTTCATTACAGGGGCTTTTCAAAAACTTACCGAAAAGGTGGTCGTTATGGCCCCCATTGGTTTGATTACACAAAGGTAGACACTAGCAATAAATGGCGCGATTTGACAGGTAGTTATACCCGTTATGGTGACGTGCTACCTCTGTTACAAGAGTCAGATAATAAGTATATCATTTCTAATGCTGGTGATGAAACCTCTATTCAATTTGACGCCCAAAACTTACCGGTGCTTAAAGAAGGCTGGACCAGAGATTTTTTGATTCGAAGCGTTGGTTGGGTTAAAGATGGTGACATCAATACTGCTGAAGGAAACAGGGTACTGCCTTTGCCTTTTCATGGGATGTCAGCTTACCCACCGTCTGCTCAGGATGTGTATCCTGAGGAACCTGAACTTCAAATTTACCGAGAGGAATATAATACACGAATCGTATCAGCAGATAAATATCAAAACCAAATTAAAAACCCTGACAACTAGTGAAAGACCCCTTGAAATATATTTTTTATGGACTGTTGTGTATATGCCTTCCTAATTTGTTGTTTGCCCAGGCAGAGCAGGTGATGTATAAAGACATTGCTTCTGAGGCCGGAATTGAATTCAAATACACTTTTGGGGATTATTCCTATGAAAATATCCTAGAAAGCAGTGGCTCGGGAATTACCGTTTTTGATTATAATAATGATGGCTATATGGATCTTTATATGATGAATGGAACTTATCTCGAAGGCATTTCTCAAGTTGAAGGAAAAGTTTTTGAGGATACTCATAATAGCTTGTATAAAAATAATGGTGACGGAACTTTTACCGATGTCTCGAAAATCTCCGGGCTTGATGACCTGCATTGGAGTATGGCGGCTGGCGCTATTGATTTGGACAACGATGGCTTTCAGGATTTGTACTTACTAAACTATGGCGACAATGTTTTTTACCACAATAATGGCAATGGCACTTTTAGTGATATAACAGATAAATTGGGTTTAAAGGGACCTGAAAAATTAAACGGACATACCAAATGGAGTATCGGAGTTTCCTTTTGGGACTACAATTCAGACGGTTTGACAGATGCTATGGTAGGTAACTTTCTTGCATTTGACCCTGAATATGTGTCAACCCAAACTCCTGGAATGATGCCTCACCCTTCAGAATATAAAGGGCAGGCATCGATGCTTTACAAGCAAAATACTGATGGTACTTTTAAGGAAGTGAGCAAAGAAGCGAAGCTATTTTTTCCTGATTCCAAATGTATGGGATTAACGGTATTTGACTATGATGATGACGGCGATCTGGATATCTTTCAGGCCAATGACCATCAAAAAAACTTTTTGTTTCGAAATGACCAGGGTAAATATAAAGATGTTGGAGTAGCCAGCGGTGTTGCTGTAAACAGTCAAGGTGATATAACGGGTTCCATGCACGCAACTTTGGGTGACGTGGATGGAGATGGATTGATAGATATTTTTGTTTCGGATCTAAAATATGGGGCCTTGTATCATAATCTTGGGAATGGCTTGTATGAGGATATAACCGAGTCAAGTGGAATTGCCCGGCTGATGGATCGAAAAGGTGGCTGGGGTGCTGCACTTTATGATTATGACAATGATGGTGATCTGGACTTGATTACCGCTAATGGAACCGCAGAAGAGCTCATTCTACAATATCCTTTGTTACTTGAAAATGATGGTAAGGGACGTTTTAAAGACGTTGGAAAAGTCCATGGTGAATATTTTTCTTCGAAAAGATCAGGAAGGGGATTAGCCGTATGGGATTATGACAATGACGGTGATATGGACCTTGTGATTTCACACGTTGACCTTGAGGCTTCGGCAACTTTACTCAGGAATGAAGGTGGCAATAAGAATAATTGGTTGGGTTTGACTCTAGAAGGGGAGCAAGGCCTGGCTTCGGGAATTGGAGCAAAGATTAGTTTGAGTACTTCAGGTAAAAAACAGGTATTTGTAAACCAATGGACCACGGGTTATCTTTCTAATAAAGATCCCAGGGTACACGCAGGCCTGGGAAAGGAAAGTATCGTAGACGAACTTAAAATAATTTGGCCTGATGGTAAGGAGGAGGTATTTAATAATATTAAGGTCAATCAATACATAAAGGTTGTTAAGGATAAAGGTATTGTCAGCCAATAAATGACAGGAATAAGAAGTTTTAATTGAAAAAAAACAATAACATGAATAGCCAGTATATAAGTAAAGTAGTGGATCTTACTGATCCTGAAAAAAATGTCATTTATAATATGACTCATGAAGAAGCTGTCAATGTTGTCAAATCAGGAGACGTAGAAGCTGTTCGAAAAATTGACGGTCAATTTAGTTTGATTTCTGTTGTGGAGAAAACCATTCGTATGGCAAGGTCTATAGGTCGTCCGATGCGTTATTTCATTGCTAAGCAGGCTGTTGGTCCACAGTTAATAGTTGCCGAACGCATTGATGTTATTTATGAGCATCTTAAAAAAGAAGGTTTGGACGATCAGTTTCACCCCTCTTATACACGTATGGTGCCGGCTCATTATATAACAAAAATCGAACTTTTGGGTTGCCCGGATCCCAATCCTATTTATACACGCTTTTTTACCCCTGAACGCAATAAATACCAACCAGAAAATATTGCACAAATTGGGAAGGATTATATATCTGCAGTATATGAGGAAATCAAAAAATGGTTGCAATATCGTGCAAAAACAGGCCCTATTGGGGTTACTTTTTCCGCAGGTATAGATAGTGGTTCTGTTTTTGTGCTAATGTATCATGCACTAAAAGAACTTGGTGAAAGTCCGTCAAGGCTAAAAGCTTTTACACTTTCCATAGATGGTGACGGTGCCGATTTATTGCAAGCTAGAAAATTCTTGCAAAAATTGGACCTTGAATTGTTCCTTGAGCCTATAGAATTGGATTATAAGGCTTTGGACTGGAAGGAAGCGGTTAATGTAGTAGAAGATTATAAACCTCTGGATATTCAGTCAGCTACCATGAATTTGTCCTTGTTACAAGGCATCAGATCTCGTTATCCAGATTGGAAATATATCATAGACGGAGATGGAGGCGATGAAAACCTTAAAGATTATCCAATCGAAGAAAACCCGGAACTAACTATACGTAGCGTCCTAAATAACCTGATGTTATATCATGAAGGATGGGGAGTTGAATCAATTAAACATTCATTGACTTATTCAGGTGGTCTTAGCCGGGGGTATATGCGTACTTTTTCTCCTGCCAATTTGCTTGAATTTGAAGCATTTAGTCCATATACTTTGCCTAATGTGATTGAAATTTCGGAAGGAATTCCCTATATAGATCTCACTGATTGGGACCATAAAAAATTATATGACCTTAAAGGACAAATTGTTTATGAAGGCGTTAAAGCAGTGACCGGAATCGAAATGCCGGTTTTTGAAAAACGCAGGTTTCAGCATGGTGCAGCCTCACAAAATGATTTTGACAAACATTTTCCTGAAAAGGATATAGATTACAGAAAGGCATTCTTTTCAAAATATGAGTAAAGATCATAAGGCCGTCATCAATAACAGCTGGATCGTTTCTCAAAGGGGAAACAGAAATGAGCTTGATCCTAGACGGCCTTATGCTTATTTGGTTGAGAAGGAACGAAATGCTTCGGGTAAAATTGAAGAAACAGCGATCATATTTCTGACCAATAAGGAGTGTTCTTTTACTTGTTTGATGTGTGATCTGTGGAAAAATACTACAGAAGTATCGGTTCCCGAAGGATCCATACCCACTCAAATTGAATGGGCTCTTTCTAAAATGCCCAGGGCTAAACATTTGAAGTTATACAACAGCGGGAGTTTTTTTGACGAGCGAGCAATTCCGGAGAAGGACTATGCCAAAATAGCTTCCTTAGTTGAGCACTTTGAAACGGTTATAGTTGAGGCACACCCTAGGTTGATTGGTGAGAAGTGTCTTCGCTTTAGGAATATGTTAAAGCCTGAACTTGAAGTGGCTATAGGTCTTGAAACAGTGCATCCTGAGGTATTGCAAAAGCTAAATAAACAAATGACTCCTGAAGATTTCAAGAAAGGAGTTAATTTCCTAAGCGTCAATAATATCAGATCAAGAGCTTTTATTTTGCTAAGGCCACCATTTATGTCAGAGTCAGAAGGGGTTTATTGGGCTAAACGATCTTTAGACTTTGCCTTTCAATCAGGAATAGAGTGCTGCATAGTAATTCCGGTAAGACCAGGAAATGGTGCCATGGATTCATTGATGAAAAATGGAAATTTCAGTTTACCAAATATACTTTCTTTGGAGGAGGTCCTAGAATATGGCATCTCCTTAGGTCAGGGCCGTGTTTTTGCCGATGTATGGGACCTGAAATTATTTTCCACCTGCGGGTCTTGTTTTGATGAAAGAGTAAAACGCCTGACCCAAATGAATCTTCAACAAAAAATGATGCCTCAAGTAAATTGCAATTGTGATTTTCATAATGCTTCAATAACCGAATCAGCGTAAAGGGCGTTAAAAACGCCAAAGTATTCCTGATATCGTAGCGCTAGGGACGATTGCATCAGTGTCTTTTCAGCCTTAATTCAAAGTCCGGAAAAGAATTCCAAAGATAAACTTGACTATGTTTTTACATGTATTTTGTCATGAATCTGAAAAATTCCTTTTTCAGGTCATGATAAATGTTTCTCTGGGTTTCCATTTGATCTCTAATCATCAGGTGTTTTTTGACTAGGGTTTTATTCAACACATCTTCATTGATTTTGTAATGCTCTGCCATATTGGTCTCGTGCATGGCAATTTGGTTTTTCACTGAATCCATTGCATTTTCCTGGATTAGAAATTGATTTTGAAATTTTTCAATTTGAGCTAAAACGGATGGGTCGGTCCATCTCATAACCAGTTCTTCTAACCTGTTGTTAAAAGATTTTAATTCATCTTTCCAAAAATCAAATTCTTTGGTCCAAAAATCATGCTCAAAATGTAAATCAGCATTGTAAATAAGTTCTTTTTTCATGGTAAAATATTTAAGTGAGATTAAGTTTCATACGTAAATCATTGTTGAAATTTGACATATCAATTTCTAGGTTTTATAGGATGAAACTGTTAAATTCTTATTGTTCCTTTTCCCTAATATCTTCTCCAGTTCATCTTTTTCAACAACCTCTTTTTTTATGAGTAAGGCCGTTAATTGTTCCAGTTCATTTCTGTGGTCAAGTAAAATTTGTTTGGTTCTTTTATATGCGGAACCAATAAGATTGCGTACTTCCTTATCAATTTTTTGAGCCGTGTTTTCGCTGTAAGGCTTTACCAAAAGTTGTTCGTTTTTACCCATAGAATCATAAAAACTAACAGGTCCGATCTCTTCATTCAGCCCAAAATAGGCGACCATGCTATAGGCCTGTTTGGTTACTTTTTCCAGATCATCAAGGGCTCCGGACGAAACATCATCGAAAATAATTTCCTCTGCCACCCTGCCTCCAAGAGAGGCGCATATCTGATCAATGAATTGACTTTTGGTAATAATTAACCGTTCTTCCGGAAGATACCATGCCGATCCCAAAGATTTACCACGTGGTATGATCGATACCTTGACAAGGGAATCAACGTTTTTTAAATACCAGCTAGCCACAGCATGTCCCGCCTCGTGATATGCTATGATCTCTTTTTCTTTTGTAGAGGTAATCTTATTCTTTCTTTCAAGGCCTCCAACAATTCTGTCTCTGGCTTTTATAAAATCAGTTTGATGTACTTCTTTCTTATGTTGTCTGGCAGCAATTAATGCAGCCTCGTTACAGATATTTGCTATGTCTGCTCCTGAAAAACCCGGGCATATGGCAGCCAACTCTTCAACATTTAAATCTTTTGCTTTTTTAAGTGGTCTAAGATGCACTTTGAATATTTCTAATCTTTCTTCTTTATCAGGTAATTCTAAATATATGTGGCGGTCAAATCGGCCAGGTCTCAACAAGGCCTTATCCAAAATGTCCGCTCTGTTAGTTGCTGCAAGAACGATAACTCCTGTATTGGCACCAAAACCGTCTAATTCTGCCAGTAACTGGTTTAGGGTATTTTCTCTTTCATCATTGGCCTGGAGCATATTTGATCTGTTTCGGGACCTTCCAACCGCGTCGATCTCATCAATAAATATAATACTGGGTGTATTTTCTTTGGCCTGTTTGAACAGGTCTCTTACCCTTGAAGCCCCTACACCTACGAACATTTCAACAAATTCTGAACCGGATAAGAAAAAAAAAGGCACTTGAGCCTCTCCGGCTACCGCCTTTGCCAGTAAGGTTTTTCCCGTTCCTGGTGGCCCTACGAGCATAACCCCTCTCGGAATCTTTGCACCAAGCTTTGTATAAGTATCCGGATTCTTTAGGAAATCAACTATTTCCATAATTTCTGTTTTGGCTTCCTTTAGCCCTGCTATATCGTTGAAAGTAACCTTACTTTTGGATTCTTTTGTAGTAAGTTTGGCTGTTGACTTGGTAAAGTTAAAAATGGAGCCAGCTCGGCCTTTTGATCCCATTCTGCCCAATAAGAAAAACCATATAAAAAAAATAAAGGCCATGGGGATTATCCATGAAAGGTAACTGGTCCAGTTAATTTGATTCACAAAAGTGACCTGAATCCTAGCCTCGTCAGGAAAATCTTTTTGAACCTCTTCCAGTTTGTGTTCAAAATTTTCCAGTGACCCTAGCCGGATAGAATAGTGTGGCCCTGATTTTGATTGCGAGAAGTATTCTCGAAGTTCTTTGTATTTGGGGTCCGATAACTTATTTTCCTTGATATAGATTTTAGCCACAGATTGATTGATGACCACAATTTTTTCAACGTCATTTTGACGCAGCATATCCCGGTCAAACCTTAGCCAGCTTATTTCCTTTGTTGCGCTGTTATATTTAATAAATAGTGAAAAAATGAGTATTAGACTAACAAAAATATAGAACCATAAATAAGCTTTATTCTTCTGTGAAGGGAGTCGCTGTTTATTTTTTTTAATAGAATCTAAATCTTTATGCTTTTTTGGATCTGTTTTCATGGCCTTAAATGCAAAATTGGGAAAGTCTTTTTTTTATGGAAACTGCTTCACGTATAATTATCAAGGACTCCAACTTTGATCAATAGTAAAATTAAAACAATTAATTATGAAATGCATTAACCCAGGTCAATGAAAAGAGTAACCAAGATCAATGAAATGGGTTTGTAATTTTGTTTGAAAATGATGAAATATGACATAGTTTGAATTCAAATGAATCAATCTTTAGCTCTTTACACTGAACTTACCGGAATGAGGCAAAAGGTTCCTAATCCGGGCAAGCTCGCTTTACTTTGTGGAATCTATGTATAAAGACCAGGTAATCTGCTATTAACATAAAATGATTTGCCATTGATTCGCAGTTTTTAATAAAATTACCTATCTTTAGGTTTCTACCTTCCCCAAATAATGTGAATTTAATTTCATTATCGCAATGAAATCAGCTAACAAATTTACTTGCCTACTTGTATTATTTGTGCTCATAAATTCATGTTGAATTAAACTTGTTACAAGCTTAAAACAATTGTTATACTATTGAATTGATGAGGAGATCGTTAAAGAAAAATAGTGGTTTATTAATGCTATTGATCATCTTGGTTATTGGAAGGAATTATGCCCAAAATGAGCCGGATAACCCTGTTAAAAACCCATTAGATTCAATAGAAAATGAAAAGAGTAGTTTTTTAAATGATATATTAAACTCAAATAAAAACAGCAACAATGATAGCTTAAAGCAGCTTCCAAAAATCAAGATTGGAGGAGCCCTACGTCTTAATTATTCTTGGAAAAATTATGACCAGCAAAACATGGACAGGCTTGGTGATTTTGGCTTTGAACTCTTTAGGCTAAATGCAGATATTGATTATAAGGACATATTTATGTCGGTTGAATATCGATGGTACGGCAATTTTAATGCGATTCACCATGGATATTTTG
>JAUXCI010000021.1 GCA_030618945.1 Flavobacteriaceae bacterium | reverse complement strand
CTGTTTCGGCTTCATTTTCCAGTCTTGTAAGAATTTCAACGGCTTTTTCCCAGTTTTCCTGATCCAGATAAAAATAGGCGACACTCACCAAAGATTTTTCTGTGAATTGATTTTTGTCTTTGCCTAAAACAAATTCATAATAGGGAATTGCCATACCCTTTTGATCAGATTTTGAATAGGCATCTGCCAAGAAAAAGTTTGATGTTAAGGCATATGCACCATTTGGATACTTTTCAACGTATTTCTTAAGGGATTCAATGGCTTTTTCCAGATTATTAGCCAGATAAAATTGCTCCGCTGAAGCAAAAGTGGCATTTTCTATTTCGTCATCGCTTACACTTACGAAATCAACATTACGGATAAATTTCTCGTATTCATCAACCCGCCCTTGTTGAACATAGATTTGTTTGGCATTGGTGATGGCTTCTCTTGCTTCATCGGTTCCAGGATAATTATTGACGACAGTTTTGTACTTCTCAAGTGCTTTTTCACTTTGATCAGCATTGAAATACACCAAGCCTTGCTTTAATAAGGATTTTGAAACCAAAGAACTCATGCGATAATTATTGACTACCTCATCATATGATGACATTGCTTGATCAACTTTGTTTTGTTTGATATAAGAATTGCCAAGTTCATAGAAGGCATCATCTCTTAGTGTCGATTTTAAATTTACCTCAGTGAAATTTAAAAGCGAAGCGATTTTTTTATCTGTTTCACCCATATAACCATGACAAAAGGCAATTTGTAACTGGGCATAATCAACATCTGTTTCATTGGCTTCAATTACCTTATCGTAGGCCGGGATGGCCTTATAATAGTTGCTTAACGCAAAGAAACAATCTCCTAGGCGTAAATTGCTATCTATGATAAGATTGCTTTGCACCGATGAACTTATGACCTCATTAAAATGACCTCCAGCCTGATTATAGTCTTTTAACTGAAAAAAAGTATAAGCCATGTGATAGAGAAGAAGCTTGTCTTCACTCGTATTTTTAGCTTCAGGGATCAATTTAAAGGCTTTAAAATTTGCTAAAGCTTCGTTATATTTTTTTTCTCTGTATTGAGATTCTCCTTTCCAAAACAACGATTTGGCTTGATAGACGGGATTCGATTTTGCATTTATTGACAAATCAAAATTCATTATAGCATCTTGGTACCTCTCGTCATTAAACAATTGAATACCGTATAAAAACGCAACTTTAGAATAGGCCTCATTATTTTCTGAATCGGCATTTTTTAAATAATCAAGTGCTCCAGGGTAGTCATTAACTGAAAGGTAGGCGCTTATTAAGTATTCTTTAATTTCTGATTTGTCAATTCCTTCTGGATAGGCTGCAATATATTCCTTGATAACTTCTGCAATACTCTTATAAGGATTGCCAATTTCATAGCTTAATTTGGCATAATTCAACCAAGCATCCTGTTTTATTTCAGGACTAAAATCCATTTGTTTTGCGTTCCTAAAAGCATTTAAGGCTTCCTGTTTTTTATCGCTTTTAAGATAACATTCGCCCATATGATAATAGGCGTTTTGTGATACTGCGCTATTACCATCGATGATCTTGGTAAACCAGATTAGCGCATCATCGTAGTATTTTTGCTGATAATAGGCATAGCCTAAAAGGTAATAATCAGTATTGTTCCATTTACCTTTTTTCCCTTTGTACTCCAAAAGATAGGGGATGGCGTTTTCAAATTCATTTAAGTTAAAATAACTTTCTCCAATGATTTTAGAAAGTTCAGATTGTTGAATTCCATTAGACTTTTCCAATAAAGGTAAGGCAGCATCTATGGCCTCTTGAAATTTGCCAGTTTTGAATTTGATATTTGCCATATAATAGGGGATTTCATCGTCAAACCCCTGATTGTTGGCTACCTGATTCAAATATTTATCAGCTTCTGAATAATCGTCATCCATATAAGCCATATAACCATAATAGTATTTAGCCTGAGCTCCGTATTTCTCAGAATTTAGCAATTGTGAAAAATATTTTTTTGAATTGGCAAAGCTTCCTACGGCAAACATGGCATAACCTTTTTTAAAGGCGAACTCCTCCTTATTATAACCGGTTAAGTTAGATTCTTTAACCTTTGAGAACCACTTTAAGGCATAAGCGTAATTGTTGTTATTAAAATAATAATCTCCAACTTCCAAAAAGGCGCTATTTCTTTTTGTACTGGTTGGATATTTTTCAAAAAATGCATTCATCAAGTCATCTGCATTTTTCTGCTTCAATCTTATGGCGCAAAAAGCCTCATAATAATAGGCCCGTGCCCTTAATTCTGAAGCCTGGTCAAAGGTGTTTTTTATATTTTTAAAAATCACTTGGGAAGCGACGTAATCTTTACTCGAATAAAGGCTCATTGCATGGTTATAATCAACCAATTCATGCGTATAAATCTTTGACTCTTGGGAATGGCCTAAACTGACCGAAAATAAGGTGAAAAGGATGAATATCTTAAGAATTTTCATTGAAAGGAATCCGTTTAATGAGATCAAAAATAGTATTTAGATTATTTAGCTAACGTCAAATACTTAATAAATTGCAAAATTGTTCATTAGTTCGGTGGATTGTTGAAAAGTCTCTTGGAAAACGTAAAATATTCTTAAGGTTCATCAATAAGTGCCTTCATAAATTGGTTGAATTCATCAACAAATTCTTCATAAAATATACCCGTGGCCGGACCATTAAATCCAGTGTGAATTCGCCTGACCTTTCCAGTTTTATCAATAATAATAGAAGTTGGAAATGATATCACTTTATTGAGCATGGGTAAAGAAGCAGACGCTGATTCAGTAGACGAGGTCCCTGCGATAAGAAAATTGTAAGGGACGTCCATTTTTGTCTTCATGGTTTGAACCCGATTTTTAGCATAGTTAAAATCAGGTTTTACCTCATAAGCTAAGCCAATTATTTCAACGCCACTCGATTGATTTTTTTTATACCAGTCTGACAAAAATCTTGTTTCATCCATGCAATTTGGGCACCAGGTACCTAAGATTTGTAAGATGACGATTTTATCTTTATATTTTTCATCCTGCAGGGTAGTTAGCTTCCCATCTAAATCTGGAAACGAAAATTCAATTTTATCGTAACCATCTTTTAAATAGGTAAGGGAGTTGGGATCCGGCAATTCAACTTCATCATTTTTTCTGGAAACAAAGGTCTTATATGCAGTTTTACCCGACCAATACTCTCCTTTTAACAAGGTGTCATTTTCCATATACGCCCTAAACTTAAAAATGTGATTCCCATCAAAAGTATAAAGGAACATCGTATCATTAACTGTATATCCATCCAAGAATCTGTAATCCCCCGTTTTTGTTAAAAAAGTACCTTTTAACAATTTGCCGTCTGATTTGAAAATCCCTATGGCATTCGTTTCCTTGCCACCTTCATCTTTAAAGACTGTTTCCCAAGTACCATCAAACTTGTCAGAACTATCTATAATATCAAACCTTCCCATTTTACCAAATGTAGCCCTAAAAGGGAGCACATAATTTTCAGCATAGTTTTTTGTATAAGAACCAACCAAACTGTCTTTATATATTTTGGCCTTGATACTAATATCAAAGATATGCATGTTAAAAAACAGGGAATCACCAAGAATATCAACCCCATCAATATTCAGTTTTTCATCACCATTTATCAGATTAATTTTATAGGCACCTTCACTTTTTTCCACTTCAAAATTAAACGGGATCGTGTTTTCCTGCGCCACGATTTCGCCTCTCCACATCCCTGACTTCAAACCGACCTCGGGTAGGGGTTCCTCACAGGAAGAAAAGGCACTAAAAAACAGATAAAAGATTAGGGATATGGGTTTTAATTTATTTTTGATCATTTCCAGATAGATATTTATACTTTATTTGAATCCATATGTTATAATTCGTTACTCAACAAAATCTTTGATTCAGTCGATAATATTAACAATTCCTCTCAAATTCATAACAATTTTATTATTAAAAAATTTGTTAAAATGTTTATCGCCTAAAAAGAAGTGCCTAATATCAAGGCAGTATCAATAGCATTATATATATCCATTTAATAGAATCTAATATTTGTGCTATTTCGATAGGTCATCATTTTTTGTTTATTTGAAACACTAAAGAGGTAATCTTCCATCAACAATATGATGATCGAATACATGGTATCTGCTTCATTTTTTTGAATCAAATATAAGGAACTTTAATATTTCAAATTTAAACATTAAGTTTGTCATATCTAAGCTGTATCAATGGCTGAAATTATTCTTTCTTTGATAAGAAACAATAATAAACCATCAATTAAAATTAATATGCTTCAATTAAAGGACGCTTCCATTTTTCAAAGAGAGAACCTTATCCTTTCGGATACCAATCTTGATATTCAACAAGGAGATTTCAATTATCTTATCGGTAAAACAGGTAGTGGTAAAAGTAGTTTGATGAAGACCTTATACGGGGATCTGCCTTTGCAAAATGGCCAGGGAAAGATTGTAGGGTTTGACCTCAGAAAACTTAAAGAAAAAGACATACCTTTTTTAAGGAGAAAAATCGGAATTGTATTTCAGGATTTTCAATTGCTCAATGACAGATCGGTTTATGAAAATCTTTTCTTTGTTTTAAAGGCAACGGGCTGGAAAGGGAAGAATCAGATGGAAGCTAAAATCAATGAGGTTTTGGACAAAGTTGATATGAAATCTAAGGGTTTCAAAATGCCATACCAACTTTCAGGAGGAGAGCAACAACGCATAGCCATAGCCAGAGCCCTTTTGAATAAACCTGAAATGATACTTGCTGATGAGCCAACAGGAAACCTCGACCCCAAAACCTCAGTTGAAATAATGAATGTTCTTGAAGAGATTAATAAAACTGGGATTACCATATTGATGGCGACCCATGATTATGCACTCATCTTGAAATTTCCGCATAAAACAATTAAATGCGAAGGAAATAAGGTTTTTGAGGTAGTTTAGATTATGAATTTAAAAGCTCAATAATTTTTTGGGCGTTTTTCTTGTTACTGAAATCCACAAGTATTCGTTTTCTTTTGGCAATTTCCTCATCTGAAAAATCAAGGTCGATTAATTTTAAAATAGTTGATCTGATTTCATTTTTATCATTTGCTATATGACATAGTTCTTCCAAACCCGTTCCTTCTGTAATATTTGAGTTGGCGATGGTATACCTGCCCTGAAAAAGAGCATTGATCAATTTTAGTTTAATTCCTGATTGTTGAAAAGAAATTAGCACATTTATATGTGCTCGATGGAATAATTCTAAAAGGTGTTGCTCATCTTTTAGATGGATAAAACTTATATTTTTATACATATCAATTTGATCGTGTAATTTTTTGTTCTCACATTGACCTGCAATGACAAGAGGATAATCAAGAGTTTTAAAACAGTCGATTAAATACAGGGCAGCATTCAAATTGTCATCTAGTGCCAGGTTTCCGTGATAAAGTGCAAAATACCCCTTTTTAGTTAAAGGATAGATTGATTCATTAGGGTGAAAAGCCGGTAAGTACTCAGTTCCACAGCCATATTTTAATTTGAAATAATTCGTTTCATTTCTCGAAATGGATAAAATATGGTCGCATCTTTTTAAAATACGCTCATAATATTTTAATTTCCCAGCTTCCATTTTAAAGAAAAGCTTTTTAAAAATATTGGATTCAGTTTTCGCAAGATGATTATAGTATAGGTGTTCAATATTATGAGTTCGTACAAAAGTTTTTCTTCCTTCAAAAACACTTCTTTTTAAAGCTAGTGTACTGTGCAGGCCTTCAAATAATATTGGAGCTTCCTCAGCTTTGAGATTCTTAATCAAGGCTTTGTTACTTCTGGATTTTACGATATAAGGTAAAAAACCAATGTTATTTACGAAAGTAGTTTTCCTTGGGTAGTAATTTACTTTTACACAATATTTAGTGAGTTCAATCTGTTCTTGCCTACCATATTGAAAAACGTGTAAATATATTTGTATACCGCTTTCTGATAGCGATCTGATTTTGTAAAACACATCCATTACACCCCCATAAGTAGCAGGAAATGGGACGTCAAAGCATACGATGTGTAATTTATTAGTCAATTGATTTGATAAATTCAATGAGTACTTTTTTTTCATTCTTCCAGTTGTAAAAATTGGAAGCTTCCTTCAGTGGTTTTATATAGATGACTTTGTTTGAAATAACATATTCTATAAGAGAAGACAAACTTTTTGAATCTCTTTTTTTTAATATTTCTCCCACTTTGAACCTTGTCAACATTTTATTAAATAAAGGCAAATCAGAAGCAATAACCGGAATTCCTGCTTGTATATAATCAAATAATTTATTGGGCAGAGCATACCTGTAATTTAAACCTAAATCTTCTTCCAGACTTATACCCAAATCTGCATTTTTGGTAAAATTATATAAGTCTTTGGGATGTACTTTGCCTAAAAAAAGTACTTTTTCCTGTAAACCTAAGGTAGCTACCCGCGACTTTAATTCCTGAAGCATATAACCATCTCCTATAATTACAAGTATACAATTCTTTAAATGGGGCAAGGCGTCAATCATCAGTTCAAGTCCCCTCCCCATATTTAAAGATCCTTGGTATATAATTACCTTTTGGTTTGGGTTCCCGAATTTAATGGGTCTCACGTCATTAAAAGACTTATCAAATGGAACATTTTTTATTACGGTTATAGGAACATGATATTTTTGACTATATATTTCTGCTAGTTTATCATTTACCGTAATAACATTTTTTAATTTGGGAAAGATCATCTTTTCTATAAAAAGCCAAAAAGACCTAGTCCTTTTTCTGCCAATCAGTTCGGGAACTTCCGTGAAGTATTCATGGGTATCATAGATCAATTTTTTTAAAAAAAGTTTGCTTATAAGGTAATTAGGTAAAAGGGTATCAAGATCATTAGCCAATAGCAGATCGTTTTTTAAAAAAAGGAGTTTGAAAAATAATCGTGTATTAAATTCAGCATAAAATAAAAAACCAGTATTGAATAACAGCCGGAATCTGATAGTTTTGTAGTGATCTTCGTACTTCAAGCTGCTTTGCATCTTTCTACCAATTAACAATATATCATATCCCAACTCGTTAAAACAATCACAAGTTTTCGCGACACGTTGATCGGTTGTTAAATCATTGGTAACAGAGATAATGATTCTGTTCAATTGAATATGAATTTGGAAGGATTAAAAAGCTTGATGTTTTAGATTATTAATTGTTTGGTAAATATATTAAATATTATATTTGTCAGTCTATCCAAAATACATGATTCATATAAAAATACTGGAAACACATGAATTTAAGTAAGCCTGAAGAAAAAATATATTGGTATGCGATTTTTACCAAACCAAGATCTGAAAAAAAGGTTCTGCAAAGAATGATTGATCATGAGATTGATGCTTTTTTACCCTTGATTAAAACTGTAAGACAATGGAGTGATCGTAAAAAAACACTCGAGGTGGCTTTAATTCCGTCCTATATTTTTGTTAGAATGCCAGAGAAGGATCTTTATAAAACCCTTCCTATTCAGGGAACCGTAAATGTGTTAAAACACCTTGGCAAACCTGCAAAAATAAGAGATATTGAAATTGAAAATTTAAGGATATTAAGTGGTAACGGTGAAAATCATCAAATGCACAATTGTATTGATATCACAAGTGGAGATGAGGTAGAAGTGATTAACGGTCCATTTATGGGATTGATTGCCACCTGTGTGAATGATGGTAAAAACCATAGGGTTATTGTGAATATTAATGCCCTCGGTAGTTGTTTTAACCTAAATATTCCCATGAGTTTTTTAAGAAAAATTAATAAGAAGGAAAATTTAAAAGTATAAATATGAACATTGCTGTAGTGGGTTCGGGTTATGTTGGTTTGGTTTCAGGAACTTGTTTCGCAGAAATGGGAAATAATGTAACCTGTATTGATATAGATAAAGAGAAAATAGACAAGCTCAAAAAAGGTGTCATTCCAATTTATGAACCAGGCCTCGAAGCCATGGTTCTAAAGAATGTTGAAAATGACAGTCTTCATTTTAGGACAGACCTGAAAGAAGGTTTAAAAAACTCAAAAGTAGTGTTTATAGCTGTTGGGACTCCAATGGGTGAAGATGGCGCGGCGGATTTACAGTATGTTTTAAGTGTGGCTTCTGAGATTGGAAGAACCATGAACCAACCCTTGATAGTTGTTGATAAATCAACCGTTCCGGTTGGGACCGGTGACAAGGTGAGAAATGCAATTGCTAAGGAGTTAGCTATAAGAAATGAAAACATAGCATTTCATGTGGTTTCAAATCCGGAGTTCTTAAAGGAAGGTGCTGCCATACAGGATTTTATGAAACCAGATAGAATTGTTATTGGTGCGGATAATGACATGGCCTTTGAAGTTATGCGAGATTTATACGCTCCATTTACACATAATCATGACAGAATGATTGAAATGGACATTCGATCAGCGGAGATGACCAAGTATGTTGCAAATGCCATGCTTGCAACCAAAATTTCTTTTATGAATGAAGTTGCTAATATTTGTGAATTGGTTGATGCGGATGTAAATCAAGTCAGAATTGGAATTGGCTCCGATACACGTATTGGATATAGTTTTATTTATCCGGGAAGTGGATATGGAGGATCGTGTTTTCCGAAAGACGTAAAGGCACTGCAAAAAATTGCTCAAGACAAAGGGTATAATGCCAGTTTAATATCATCTGTTGAAGCTGTTAACGATAGGCAAAAATTAGTTATCGCCGATAAGGTGATCAATAGATTTGGTGAAGACCTTAGCGGAATGACCTTTGCGCTTTGGGGCTTAGCTTTTAAGCCCGGTACTGATGATATGCGTGAAGCCCCTTCAATGTATGTAGCCAAAGAACTTATAAAAAGAGGAGCCAAAATAAAGGCATATGATCCGAAAGCCATGGAAGAGGCCAGAACCTATTATTTAAAGGATCAACCCAACATAAGTTATTTTGATTCAAAATATGAGACTCTAGGTAATGCCAATGCCTTGATCTTATTGACAGAATGGAAGGAATTTCGTTCTCCAGATTTTGAGGAGTTAAAATTAAAACTAGTTGAACCAGTCATTTTTGACGGGCGAAATCAATATTCTCATTTGCGCTTGGAAAAGCAAGGCTTTGAATATTACCAGATTGGTAAGCGTTCTGCAATTATTGACATGTAAAATCGTTAGAACAGAAGGATAGATTAGTGTAATTAAAAAAAATAAGTATATTCGTTATTAAAAACCCCTTGTTATGAAAAATTTTATCACCCTTATTATTGTTGTTGGATTATTGTTTTCTTGTGCGTCAAAGGAAGATGTTGTTTATTTTCAGGGTATTGACGGCTCTGACAATTCAATTGGACTGGACAATTATTCACCTACTTATCATGTTGATGATGAGTTAGTTATAATTGTAAATGCTTTAGATGCCGAAGCGGCTAGACCATTTAATAAGGCCACTGTTAGCGTATCAATGGATCTTTTGGACGGAAGAGGAAGGGAGAGAATTCAAACCTATAGGGTGGATTCTGATGGGAATATTGATTTTCCAGTTCTAGGAGAAATTTCAATAGCCGGAATGAACAGAGAGCAGGCGACTAATATGTTGCAAGAAAAATTAGCTGATTATATTAAAAATCCTATTGTAGACATAGAAACAGTAAATTATAGGATCACCGTTTTGGGAGAGGTTCAGCGCCCCGGAACCTATACGGCAGTAAATGAAAGAATTACTTTAATTGAAGCTATCTCGTTGGCAGGAGATTTAACCATTTATGGAGAAAGAGAAAATGTATTGGTGATACAGGATTATGATGGCAAAAAAACCTATACACGAGTGAACCTGAAATCAAATGAGTTATTTGATTCACCCGTTTATTATTTGTCTCAAAATGATGTTGTTTATGTTGAGCCAAATAAAACAAGAGCTAAGAATTCCGCTATTGGAGCTCAAACAGGCGTAATATTGTCATCTCTGGGGCTACTTATCTCAATGACTGCGCTAGTGGTGACCATTTTGAATGTAAACTAATAAAACAAGAGCTCCTTTTTTAGGAGCTCTTGTTGTCTATATACATTAAGGTCGTTGTTATTTCAGCAAACTGACGGAACATTTCCATTACACCGCAGTACCTTTCTGCTGATAATTGAACAGCTTTTTCGATTTTATCTTTTTTAAAGTCCTTTCCGTAGAATCTGAATTCTAAGGAGACTTTATTGTAAAATTTAGGATGCTCATCGGTCAACTCTCCAGCAACGTCTATTTCCATGTGATCCACTTCTGCTCTCATTTTTTTTAATAGGGATACAACGTCCATTCCTGTGCAGCCGGCCAGTGATGTCAGCATTAAAGCCTTGGGTCTTACTCCTTGTCCTTCCCCTCCTGATTCTGAATCTGCATCTATTTTAAATGTTCCTCCTAAAGTGTCGGCATTAAACAGCATGTTTCCTAGCCATTGTGTTTTTATTGATTGTGTCATATAATAATTATTTGTTATTAGTATAAAATTGTAATATTGATCAAGATCCTAGATTATTTTGATCGGGTTATTATCCACTAGTTTAACCCCGGTTCCATTACCTGAAGCATAGTAAATTCTACCATTTTTTAATGTTACCCCAGATGCAATGTCTTTTGTAAGCAGCATTGCCCCATCCATATCAACATAATCCAATTCAGGCAGCAATTGAGCAATAGCCGAAATACCAATAGACGATTCTGTCATGCATCCCACCATGGATTTCATTCCAAGGGCCTTAGCTTTTTTTAACATTCTTCTGGCCGGTGTCAGTCCTCCGCATTTCACCAATTTGATATTGATACCGTGAAACATTTGGTCGCAATTTTCTACATCCCTTTCAATTTGACAACTCTCATCAGCTATTATTGGTAAAACCGAATGCTTAAAAACAAAACGGTTCCCTTCTAAATTATCCGCAGCCAAAGGCTGTTCCAAAAATTCAACACCCAGTTTTTTTAATTCTATTGCGTTGTGCAAGGTTTCATCTACGCCCCAGGCCCCATTGGCATCAATTCTGAAAATAGCGTCACTATGCTGACGCAACTCTTTTATAATGAATAGGTCATCTTTGGTTCCTAATTTTATTTTATATATTGGCCATGGTGTTTCTTTCATTTTAGACACCATTTTATCAATGCTGTCGATACCTATGGTAAAGTTTGATAAAATGGCATCGTTTTTTTGAAGACCCCATAAATCATATAATTTTTTTCCTTTCCTCCTGGCGTAAAGATCGTTGTAAGCTATGTCCAAAGCGCAAAGCGCAAACATATTATCTTTTAGTAGAGGGTACATTTTATCCCAAAATGTTTCCGGTGCTACACGGTCATTTATTTCAATAGACTTTTTGATACTGCTGAGGTCCCTGATCATATCATCAATTTCAATATGATAATAAGGATTTTCGGAGGCCTCTCCATACCCTGAAAATTCGCCATCCTTCAGCTCAACGACTAAGACAAGTTTTGAGTCAAATGACTGTCTGGAAATGGTAAACGTATGTTTTAGTACGAGCTTGTATGTGCGAAGAATCAATTCCATAATTGCGTTTTAAGATAATGAAATTTATTCTTTAGGGGACTTGCCTTTTACGACGATTACAATTTCTCCTTTTGGCGGATTTTTGAGATAATATTCTTTAATTTCATTTACCGGTCCTCTTAAAGTTTCTTCAAATAATTTAGTCAGTTCCCGAGAAACTGAAACTAAACGCGTTTCCCCAAAAAATTGCTCAAAACTCTCTAAGGTTCTGGCTAACTTATGGGGTGATTCATAAAAAATCATTGTTCTTGTTTCTTCGGCTAACATTTGTAATCTGGTTTGTCTTCCCTTTTTAACCGGTAAAAACCCTTCAAATACAAATCTGTCATTAGGAAATCCACTATTTACTAAAGCAGGCACAAAGGCAGTAGCGCCAGGCAGGCATTCAACATCGACCTGCTTTTCAAGGCATGCTCTTGTCAATAGAAACCCAGGGTCGGAAATGGCAGGAGTACCCGCATCCGAAATCAAGGCAAAATTCTCCCCGTTTTGTATCCGATCCACTATTCTATCCACCATTTTATGCTCATTATGCATATGATGGGATAACATTGGTGTTTCAATATTATAATGTTTGAGTAATTTTCCAGAGGTTCGGGTGTCTTCAGCCAAAATAACATCTACTTGTTTCAATACAGATAAAGCCCTGAAGGTCATGTCTTCCAAATTACCTATGGGAGTTGGTACTATATAGAGTTTTGAAGTATTGGATTCGTCTAGATTCACAAGGCAAATTTTACGCAAATATAAACCTAATTGCATGGAAATGAAATCTTATTTAGGATTCATTAAAAGAAAAATGATTTGTAAAAAGAGGCAGTGAAGGCATTTTAAAATTTGTTTTAAAAATTCAATATCTTTTCTCTAATTGACTAAATTTGCAGCTTCATAAAACGATTATAATAATGTACAGAAGTCATAATAACGGAGAGTTGAGATTTGAGAATGTTGGCGAGGAAATTTCCTTGTCTGGATGGGTTCAAAAGGTAAGAGACAAAGGATTTATGATTTGGGTAGATCTGAGAGACAGGTATGGAATTACCCAATTAATTTTTGACGGAGAAAGAACAGATTTATCTTTAGTTGAAAATGCGAGGTCTCTTGGAAGAGAATTTGTAATTCAGGTTAAAGGAAAAGTGATCGAAAGAGAAGCTAAGAATAATCAGATTCCAACAGGAGATATTGAAATACTCGTTTCTGAACTTAATATTTTGAATGAATCCAAGGTACCTCCTTTTACTATAGAAAACGAAACGGACGGTGGTGATGAACTAAGAATGAAGTACAGATATCTTGATATACGCAGGAAACCAGTTCGTGAAAATTTGATTTTTCGTTCTAAAGTTACTATGGCGGTTAGATCATATTTATCTCAAGAAGGTTTTGTTGATGTTGAGACACACTATTTGATCAAATCAACTCCAGAAGGAGCAAGAGATTTTGTTGTTCCGTCAAGAATGAATGAAGGGCAATTTTATGCCTTACCTCAATCTCCCCAAACGTTTAAACAGCTTTTAATGGTTGGAGGGCTTGATAAATATTTTCAAATAGTCAAGTGTTTTAGAGACGAGGATCTCAGAGCTGACAGACAGCCAGAATTTACTCAAATTGATTGTGAGATGGCTTTTGTTGAACAGGAAGACATTTTAAATACTTTTGAAGGACTTGTACGGTATCTACTGAAAGAAATCAAAGGTTTAGACTTGGAAGCGTTTCCAAGAATATCTTATGATGAGGCCATGAGGACCTATGGAAATGACAAACCTGATATCAGGTTTGATATGAAATTTGGGGAATTGAATGAGATGGCTCAAGGAAAAGGTTTTGGCGTCTTTGACACTCAGGAACTCATTGTTGGAATTGCAGTTCCAGGCTGCTCAGGATATTCAAGAAAACAAATTGATAAGCTCATCGATTTTGTCAAAAAACCACAAATAGGAGCGAACGGTCTTATTTGGGTAAAATATAACGAAGATGGATCTTTTAAATCGTCTGTAGATAAGTTTTTTAATCAGGAAGACTTAAAATTATGGGCAGATCAAGTCAATGCCAAACCTGGCGATTTGATATTGGTAATGGCTGGAGAGACAGACAAGACCAGAAGCCAAATGAGTGTGCTTAGAATGGAGTTGGCAGAGCAACTGGGTTTACGAAACCCAAATGTGTTCGCCCCTTTATGGGTTCTCGATTTCCCTTTATTGGAATGGGACGAAGAAAGTAAAAGATTTCATGCCATGCACCATCCCTTTACTTCTCCAAAACCAGAAGATGTGAAATTGTTGGATACAGATCCAGGTAAGGTCAGAGCGAATGCCTATGATATGGTATTGAATGGAAATGAAATTGGAGGAGGTTCAATTAGAATTTTTGATAAAGCAATGCAGTCGAGAATGTTTGATTTACTTGGTTTTACAAAAGCTGAAGCTATAGATCAGTTTGGTTTTTTAATGAATGCCTTTGAATATGGTGCTCCTCCGCATGGTGGATTGGCATTTGGATTGGACAGGTTGGTGGCCATTTTAGGCGGGCGAGAAACAATCAGAGATTTTATTGCGTTCCCTAAAAATAATTCGGGGAGAGACGTAATGATTGATGCTCCCTCAGTTATTGATGATGGACAATTAAAAGAGTTACATTTAAAGTTAGATTTGTAACATACTATTCTAATAAAGACGGCGCGTATTTCGATCTTTGTTTTGAAATTTTTAATCTTTTTAAATCGGTTCATATTGGTTGACAGTTAATTATGCAAAAAGGTAAACGCTTATTAATAAAATTCTTAAAATGGAGATATAAAAATATTTCCAATAAGCAATTTATTAATATTGCGAGCGCCGTGATTGGGTTATTGACTGGTCTCGCGGCGGTAACAATTAAAAACTTAACGCATTTTATCCAGGAATTGCTGGAAGGTGAATTTATAAGAGAGATCCACAATTTATTTTATTTTATTTTCCCAATAATAGGTTTATTCTTGGTCCTTTTATGTATAAAATATATAGTTAAAAAGCCTGTTGATCATGGGATTCCCGCTACTTTATATGCCATTTCTAAATTGAAGGGACGAATTCCGAAACGTCAAATGTGGGCTTCTCTATTGACAGCTCCTTTGACGGTTGGTTTTGGGGGTTCTGTAGGATTAGAGGGACCAACGGTGGCCACGGGAGGTGCTATTGGTTCTAATTTTTCAAGTTTATTTCATTTAAACCAGACGACGAGGACCTTACTTATCGGCGCTGCTGCTGCGGGAACCATGTCATCCATTTTTAAGGCGCCAATTGCCGCTATTGTTTTTGCGGTAGAGATTTTTAGTCTGGAGCTCACATTAGCTTCTATGATACCGCTTTTACTAGCCTCCATTACAGCTGTATTAACGTCTTATTTCTTTTTTGGGGATGATGTTTTGCTCCATTTTCAAGTGCAGGACAAGTTTTATTTGAATGACGTTATGTTTTTTGTTTTTTTAGGAGTCGCTTCGTCTGTGGTTTCTATTTATTTCAGTAAAGTTTACTTTGGCATTGGTGATTTTTTTAAAAGATTTGAAAATCCATATAAAAGATTGCTAATTGGGGGAATAGCTTTAGGAACGATCGTATATTTTGTTCCACCCTTATTTGGGGAAGGGTTTGTTACCATAAACAATGTACTCAAAGGAAATATTGAGGAAGTAATTACAAATAATATTTTTAATACGGTAACGGATAATGTTTGGATTGTAATTGCCTTGTTGGTTGGTTTGGTGCTGTTTAAAGTTGTCGCCATGTCATTCACTTTTGGCGCGGGAGGTATTGGAGGTGTCTTCGCACCAACGCTTTTTACAGGAAGTATTACAGGTTACGTTTTTGCATTAATTGTGAATTACAGCAATCTGTTTAATCACCAATTGTCCTTAACAAATTTTGCTATGGTGGGAATGGCAGGGTTGATGGCAGGAAATTTACAGGCACCACTTACAGCAATATTTTTAATAGCTGAAATCACAGGAGGTTATGAACTTTTTGTGCCTTTAATGATAGTAGCATCAATTTCATTTTTGATTACTAAACGCTATATCCCACATAATATTTATGCTGCCGAATTAGCCAAAAAAGGAGAATTAATTACCCATGATAAAGATAAAAACGTTTTAATGATGCTGGATATAGACAAGGTCATTGAAACAAACTTTGTGCTGCTTACTCCTGAAATGAAATTAGGAGAAATTGTTAAAAACGCGGTAGCTAAATCAAGCAGAAATCATTTCCCTGTGGTCAATGAAGACAAGGAGTTTTTAGGGATTCTTACCTTAAACGATATAAGAAGCATTATGTTCGATGTAAATTTATACGAAAAAATTAACGTGAATGATTTAATGCATGCCGCGTCGGATATTATTCATTATGAAAAGGATTCGAACGAAGAAATTTTAAATAAATTCAAAAGTAGTGGGGCCTGGAATTTGGTAGTAATAAAAAACGGGAAATATTTTGGATTTATTTCTAAATCGAGAATGTTAACGGCCTACAGACGGCAATTAATTCAGTTTACTTCCTGAGAAAAGTAATTACAAGGTCTGGGAAATCTGTAAACCCACCATCAATTTGTAGCTCATTAAAACTAAACTCCAATAAGGCATCAAAACTTGAGAAACCTCTTAATTCTTCTTTGCGAAAGGTATAGGGATGAACCTTCAGATTTAGATCATGGGCCTTGGAAATAAGATCGTTATAAGGCTTGTCCTGTAATTTATACGAACCAATTAATAATTGGGATATCGGTGGGCCAATCGCATCTGCATATTGAGCATATGAATCCAGCTCGTCGATACCATCAGGAAATTCCATTAGTTGGGTTAAAAACAACTCGCTTTTTAAATCAAATCGGATCCGCTTGAGTTCATCCACATCAAAACATTGTAAAATACAGTTGTCTGATTTATCTATGTAGCCATAATCGCTCAATATTTTCAATATTATTTTAGAAATATCTTTCCCGTTTTCCATGTGAAAACCTGGATTTTTTATTTCGG
>JAUXCI010000014.1 GCA_030618945.1 Flavobacteriaceae bacterium | reverse complement strand
TAAAAATACATTATAAATTACAAATAATAACTAATAAGATAATATATGTTTACACATTGAAATAAATAATTGATATTTGCAGCGTAATTAAAACTTAAATAAGAAAATAAGATGTGTGGAATTGTATGTGCCTTTGATTTGAAGGAAAAAGCAGAAGTGTTAAGACCTCAATTGTTGGAGATGTCTAAGAGGATCCGTCATCGCGGACCGGATTGGAGTGGGATTTACAGTAATGACAAAGCAATCTTAGCTCATGAGCGATTGGCAATTGTTGATCCGGCTTCAGGAAAACAACCATTATTTAGTGAAGATAAGCAACTGATTTTAGCCGCAAATGGCGAGATCTATAACCATAGGGAATTGCGTGAGCAGTTTGAAGGAACTTATAATTTTCAAACTGAATCGGACTGTGAGGTTATATTGGCACTTTATAAGGAAAAAGGTGTTGGTTTTATTGACGACATGAATGGGATATTTGGTTTTGCTTTATACGATGCTGAAAAAGATGAATACTTTATTGCAAGAGACCATATGGGAATCATTCCATTGTATATAGGATGGGATGCAAACGGAACCTTTTATGTAGCTTCTGAATTGAAAGCACTGGAAGGGGTGTGTACAAAAATAGAACTGTTTCCTCCCGGACATTATTTATCAAGTAGGGATGGTGAATTAACGCGTTGGTACGTAAGGGATTGGGTGGATTATGAGGCAGTAAAAGACAATCAAACGAGTATTGATGAATTGCATGATGCATTGGAGGCAGCCGTTCACAGGCAATTGATGAGTGATGTACCTTATGGTGTATTATTGTCGGGAGGACTAGATTCATCTGTAACCTCGGCAGTAGCCAAAAAATATGCAGACAAACGTATAGAATCAGGAGATACGCAAGAAGCCTGGTGGCCCAGATTGCACTCTTTTTCTGTTGGCCTTGAAGGATCACCGGATCTTGCTGCTGCACAATTAGTTGCAGACCATATTGGAACGGTACACCATGAGATCAAGTTTACCATTCAGGAAGGATTGGACGCCATTAAAGATGTAATATACAATCTTGAAACGTATGATATTACGACGATAAGAGCCTCTACACCTATGTACTTAATGGCTAGAGTTATAAAGTCTATGGGTGTTAAAATGGTACTTTCAGGAGAAGGAGCAGATGAATTATTAGGAGGGTATTTGTATTTTCACAAGGCGCCTAATGCGGAAGAATTCCATAAAGAAACAGTTAGAAAACTGGAAAAATTACACATGTATGATTGCCTTAGAGCAAATAAATCGCTTGCTGCCTGGGGAATTGAAGGTAGGGTTCCATTCTTGGATAAGGAATTTATAGACGTAGCTATGCGGTTGAACCCTGAAGATAAATTGATTAACGGGGAACGAATGGAAAAATGGGTAATCAGAAAGGCATTTGAAAAATACCTTCCAGAGAGCGTTGCCTGGAGACAAAAAGAACAATTTTCAGACGGAGTAGGGTATAGTTGGATCGATACCTTAAAAGAGGTTGTAGAAGTAGAGGTCACTGACGAACAACTGGCCAATGCAAAATATAAGTTCCCGATTCAAACGCCAACTTCCAAAGAAGAATTTTATTACAGAAGTATTTTTGCATCGCATTTCCCATCCGATACAGCTGCCCTTTGTGTACCACAGGAAGCATCAGTAGCCTGTAGCACTAAAATAGCTTTAGAATGGGATGAGAGTTTTAAAAACATGAACGATCCATCTGGACGAGCAGTAGCAAATGTTCATGACGATGCATATTCCAATAGTGTAGCCTTGTAAAATCAAATTTTAAAATTCTATCATAATTCCTATTGAAGGTAAAATGGTTCAGAGATAATCAAGGACTAAAGTAACATTCTCATGTGCCGGTGTTTTACGCCAACTTCTTCAAATTCATCACCATAAATTTCAAATTTCATATGGGTATAAAAGGAGGTAATATCTGACCGGGAATGAACTTGAATTTCACTAAAGTTCATTTTTTTTGAAAATTCAAGGAGGGCATCAACCAGTAATCGTCCTAAACCTTGTCCCTGCCATTCATCGTCAACAGCCATCTGTATCAGCTGAGCCTTTTTATTTTGCTCATCTAACGGTACTAAAACCACGCAACCGATTAAGTCAAGCTCATCAACAGCGATAAAGTGCCATGATTTAGCGTCATTCTTTTCCCAACCGAAATCTGGTATACCAATGGGTCTTAACAGAATTTTGTTTCTGAGAAGTCTTTCTTGTTGATATAAGGGATCTTCTAAATCAATTCTTTTAATGTGCACCATTGAATTACAGTCTAAAACAGATTTATTTTTGGAGCGAAACATTTAATAAAGTACTAAGCACTTTGATGTTTTCGTCTAATGCATTTTGCCGTGCCTTATCCCCATACATCAAGTCAAGCCTTGATTTATAGGTTTCAGTAATTCTATGCCGTACCATTTTTAAGGTGGAATTGATCATTTTATTATCTTCAGAAAACTCATCAGCAATGATTTGAAAATTAGAAGGTATCCACTTGCTTGGAAATTTATCTTTGAACTCAATTTGTTTGGCAAATAATAATATTTGATCTTTAATACTTTTATTGAGCTCGGTATAACTGCTAATTCCTTCTTTCTGAATCAATTCCTCAATAGCTTTTTTATTGAGGCTTATCAATGCGCTGGTGTATTTCTCGTGATCATTATAAATCATGATTTGCTGAATACATTCAGAACTGTTGATGATAGCTTCTTCAATTTCTTCCGGAGAATATTTTTCACCATCTTCAGAAATAAGCAGTGCTTTGGCTCTTCCAACTACTACTAAAAACCCATCTTGATCCATATAACCCAGATCGCCAGTATGTAGCCATCCATTTTTAAGTGTCTCGGCTGTGGCTGACTCATTTTTATAATAGCCTTTCATCACATTGTCTCCCTGAATCAGGATTTCACCTTTTTGACCCTGAGCCAATTCTCGCCCTTCATCGTCACAGATTTTACAGCGAATTCCTTCAAGAACCCTACCTGAAGTTCCCATTTTATGATGATAGGGTGTATTGGTGGATATAATCGGGGTGGCTTCCGTTAAGCCATATCCTTGATAAATCGGTATGCCAATGGCTTTATAAAATTGCTGTTGCTTGATGTCAAGCAAAGCGCCACCACCAACAAGAAATTCAATTTCGGAACCAAATACGAGGCGTAGTTTTTTAAAAATAAGTTTTTCTGCCATGAATTGGTTAAACCAAGTACTTATCTGAACTGTTAAACCAGGTTTGTTAAAACCGTCTCCGTTTCGTTTGATAGCAGCCTCTATTCCCCGGTTAAATATTCCTTCGATAAAGGGTCCTTTGGATTTAATTCCTTCTTTAAATTTTTGAATGAAATTACTTGTAAGTGCAGGCACTGTCAACAAAAAGTTAGATTTGGCTTCAATGAGGTTTTGGGGGATATTTTTTAAGGCATTTAAGCCGCCGCCTCTGGCGTCAACAAAATGAAGAGAAAGTCCTTTGACCAGTGCAGTATAAATCCCGACTGTATGAGCAAAGGAATGGTCGGTAGGCAGGATAAGTAAAGTAGAGATTTTTTCCTTGATTTGAAAAGTCGCCACAGCTGCATGACTGTTTGAATAGTAATTCAAATGAGTGAGCATAATCCCTTTGGGGTTACCCGTTGTTCCTGATGTATATGATATGGTCACTACATTATCTTCATCAGTTTCGTTTTCAATTTTGTTAAGTGTTTCGGTGTTTTTGCCTAGTTGCTCTTCTCCAATTTTATAAAGATCGCTGACAAAAAGCAACTTACTTTCATCAAATTGATGCGCCGTACATTGGCTAGTAATCTTCGAAGAGGGTTTATCGAGCAGTAGGAGTTGGAGGTTGCGATTTTCATATTTTTCCCATTGACTGATCACTTTTTCAAGCGTATTCTCAGAAATGATAAATAACTCACTGTCAGAATGATTAACCCTGAAAGGCACTTCTTCTGATAAGAGTTTTATGGACAGAGGTACCGAAATGCCACCTGAATAAAGTGCTGCGAATTCTGAAATAATCCAATCAGATTTGGCTTCTGAAAGTATAGCCACTTTGTACCCCGGTTTCAGGCCTAGCTCAAGAAAAGCAGAAGCGAGAAGCCTGGCTTTTTTTTTGGCTTCTAAAAAACTTGTTCTTACCCAGCCCTTGTCACCTTTTGTACTTAAGTAAGGATCACTGGCATATACTACTGATGCCTTATCCAACATCTTGAAAACGGTTCTCTTAGTCATTTAAATAATATATTATTTTACAAAAATACATTTTTATGACAAATTAAGGATTCTGCTAATTTGATTAACTTTAAAAGATCAATAATAAATATTCGATCATGCATATAACATCTTCAAACACCTCATGAAAGGGATGTAATTATCTCGGGAAAAGGAAGGTTTTTGAATAATGAGAAGGAAGTAAATTTTAAAGCTGGAGATTTTTTGTTCGTTCCGGCTGGAATTGAGCATCGTTTTACTAATTTTACAACTGATTTTTCTACTTGGGTATTTTTTTACGGCCCAAAGGGAGGAGAATAAGTATAAAAAAAATTATATGGAAATACCAAAGTTTTTATTGGGAGACAATACAGATCATCCGGATGATATTTATATAATTCACACCGAGTATCCGCACTTTATTATTAATTTATTGAATGATGATATAGAATGGTTTGATGAACTAAGAGGGGATGAAACCGAAATTGCCGTTGAAATAGCCAGGCTTATTGAAGAATCTAGTGAGTTTTACGACAGAGAGATGGAAAGGTATGTAGAAGATTGAATATAGTTTTATTTTTTAGAAGCTCTTTTTACTAGCTCGAGTTGATTCACATTTGATTTTGCGTTGATTTGACCGTAATTGATGGTTGCCATATTTTTTTCAATTTTTTCAATTGTACCTTTGGCATTGCCATCTTTTAGTCGAACCGTGTCGTGAATTTGGAATTGATATCCTTCAATCACAATTGCTTTTTCCCGATCGACCTTTTGCTTTTTGATCCTGATTTTTACAATTTCAGGAATTACTTCTTTTTCTGTTTTTTTAAGTAATTCTGCTTTTATCCTTTCCTGAGTTCTCAGTTCTTTATTAATTTTCGTTCGTTCTCTTTTGGATAAAGGTATTTCTTTCTGATCATTCTTCTTTTTGAGTTCAGTATCCAGCTTATCCTTTTTCAACTTTTCATATTTAGCCTCCTGAACCATTGCCCATTTTAGGAATTCATCCTTAAGTTCTTTTTTGTTTTTTTTCTGAAAGAATTTATTTATCAGTTCGTTGGCCTTTCTTCCAAATGACAACATTTTTTGGTTATTGTCATAAAGGTCCTGGAAACTTTGAATTTTGTCTTGTATCTTTTTTTGTTGTTCTAATAATTTTGCAGATCCTTCTTTGGCGGCTAATTGTTCCTTAGCAAGCCCATCTGATTTTCCCTGTAGCACATTTCTTTCTTGTTGAAGTTTGGCTATGGTCTTGTCCAGCCTGATTTTCTCTCTTTCCACTTTTTTCTTCGCTCTGTTAATCAAACGAAATGGGATACCATTTTTCTGGGCTACTTCAAAAGTAAAGGAACTTCCTGCCTGACCGGTATGCAATTTAAATAAAGGTTCAAGCGAACGCTGATCAAATTGCATATTGGCATTTGTCACATTCTCAAGTTCACTGGCCAATACCTTTAAGTTGGAATAATGAGTGGTAATAATCCCAAAAGCACCTTTTTCATAAAACTCCTCGAGAAATATTTCGGCAAGTGCCCCACCAAGTTCAGGATCGCTGCCTGTACCAAATTCATCGATCAGGAATAAGGTGTTTGCATTGCATCGTTTTAAGAAATTTCTCATATTCTTAAGACGATAACTATAAGTGCTTAAATGATTTTCAATTGATTGATTGTCTCCTATGTCAGTAAGTATATTATCAAATATACTTACTTCGCTCTTTTCATGAACAGGAATAAGAATGCCACTTTGTATCATAATCTGGAGAAGGCCTATGGTTTTAAGTGTGATACTTTTTCCGCCGGCATTTGGCCCTGAAATAACAATAATCTGTTGTTCCTTATTCAGTTCAAGCGTTTGAGGGATGATGCGCAACCCTTTACTATTGTTTTCCATCCAAAGGATGGGGTGATAAGCATTTTTTAAAAATATTTTTTTTTCGTTGACGATCTTTGGCAGGCAAGCATTGATCTTTTGCGCGTATTTGGCCTTTGCTCCAACACCGTCGAGATGACTCAAATAGGCCTGGTAGGTTTTGAATAGCAGGGCATAGGGGCGAATGATATTTG
This sequence comes from Flavobacteriaceae bacterium, assembly GCA_030618945.1. Taxonomy (GTDB): domain Bacteria; phylum Bacteroidota; class Bacteroidia; order Flavobacteriales; family Flavobacteriaceae; genus Lutimonas. The sequence goes on along the minus strand of JAUXCI010000014.1, from coordinate 13,028 downwards.
TTAATTTTTTCAGGATCTTGACAATTTCTTCCTGCTCTTCGTATTTAATGTTCTGTAGGTCACGGGATAGTTGCAGGGTAGTTTCGGGAGCGATATAAACAATGCTGCCGGTTTTAGAGCTGCCCATAATGGCCCCGTTTACTTTTTTTCTGTACATGGATTGAACCGCCAACACACGTTGATTATCGGCTACTGATTCTCTAATTTCATCTAAATAACCTAGACTTGCATAATGGGCTAGGGCCTTATTAAAACTACTTCCGAGTTGGCCTCTAATTTTATTCAGGTCCTTTCGAATGGCAAACAAAACAGGCGATGCTTTGTCAATAATTTCGCCAAAGGGTGAAATGATGGCATTGATATTGGCATTAATTTGCTTGTTAATTTCTATATGCTCAGACTGTGCAAATAGGCTAGGGTAATAACTTGCAAATTTTTTAAAAAATAACAACAAATCATTAACATTCTCTGACATTGAAGCTATCTTGATAAAAGCTTCTCCGTCTAAAAAACTGTCTTCAATGCCCAGTAAATAGATCTCCTTGGTAATTTCATCAAAATAATGGTTTGGAATCCTGTTTTCATTTACATAGGACGAAAGGTATTCGTTCACCTGGTTCAATTCTGATTTCAGTTCAAGTGATCTGCTAAAGGGTCTTATTTTTTTAACTACCTGCCTGCCCAAATCCGAAATGCAATATGCTTCAATGGTTTCCAGAATTGTTGAAAACTCAAGATCGTTAAGTGTTTTTTCTGTGATTTTGTTTGTCAAAGCCTTAAATTTGTCATGACAAAAATATGCAAATTTATCCTATGAATGTACAAATTTCAAATAGCTGGAAAACTGAATTACAAGAAGAGTTTAAAAAGGTTTATTTTCAGAAGTTGGTAGATTTTGTGAAAGATGAATATACGTCATCCGCCTGCTATCCAAAAGGTGATGAGATCTTTGCTGCTTTTAATCATTGTGAGCTCAACCAGGTTAAAGTTGTTATCCTAGGACAAGATCCCTATCACGGTAAAGATCAGGCTAACGGACTTTGCTTTTCAGTTCATGACCAAATCGCACACCCACCTTCTTTGAGGAATATTTTTAAGGAGCTGGAAAAAGATACCGGAAAAGCTTATCCCGAGAGTGGTGATTTAACTTCCTGGGCCGATCAAGGGGTTTTACTTATAAACGCAACGCTTACAGTGCGTTCAGGAGAAGCAGGATCACATCAAAAGCAAGGATGGGAAACATTTACGGATGCAGTGATCAAAATACTATCAGATAGAAACGAGCAACTTGTTTTTCTGCTTTGGGGTGGATTTGCCAAAAAGAAGGGGAGTAGTATAGATCATAAGAAACATCTAGTGCTCACAAGTGGACATCCTTCTCCATTAAGTGCCAACAGAGGTTACTGGTTTGGTAATAAGCATTTTAGTAAAACCAATGAATACCTAAAAAGTTTGGGTAAACCTGAGATTCAATGGTAGTACAGTTTTATTTCAATTAATTGTTTTTGTTCTTTAAAACCTGAGGTACTGTTTTAAAGGTATATTTTTTAATATTTCCTGTAAAAAAAACCAAAACCTTTTTGTTGAAGAAATGCTCGCTCTTTCATCGGGCGAATGAGCACCTTTAATGGTTGGCCCAAAGGAAATCATGTCCATTTCAGGGTAATGTGTTCCAAGAATACCGCATTCCAATCCTGCATGACAGGCAACAACAGCAGGTTTATTTTGGAATAAGTTTGTATAAAGTCCTTCCAAAACTTTTAATATTGCTGAATCCCGATTAGGGCTCCATCCAGGATAGGATCCTGAAAATTCAACATCAAAACCTTCGTTTTCAAATACATTTTTTAAGGAATTTGCTACCTGACTTTTACTTTCTTCAACTGAAGACCTTGTTAAACAGGCTACTGAGATTGATCCATTTTCAACTATGACTCTGGCTATATTATTGGAAGCTTCAACAAGGTCCTCCATTTCATCACTCATTTTAAACACGCCATTAATCGATCCTTCAAGGGCCTTAATCAGGCTTTTTTGACTATCCACTGACATCGTGTTTGCTGGATTTTCTGCGGGTTCGATGGAGCAATGGAGATTTGGTTCAAGGGTTTTAAATTCCTCTTTTATTTTTTTAAAAATCTTATCAGCTATTTTGAATACATTTTCCACATTGGCTTCCTCACAAACTATGATGGATTTGCTTTCCCTTGGGCTAGCAGTTCTAAGACTTCCGCCATTGACAATTGAAATTTTAACATTCGTTTGAAGGCTTTGAAGGATTTGATTCATGAGCTTATTGGCATTAGCTAAACCCTTGTGGATATCCATACCTGAATGTCCTCCCTGCAAACCTTTTACTGAAATTTCATAAGCCTTAACTCCTTTATCCAAGGCTTGAGGAGTATAGGTTTTTATTGCTGTAACGTCAACACCTCCAGCACAACCTATGTCAATTTCATCATCTTCTTCTGTATCCAGATTGAGCAATATATCTCCGTGCAGGTATCCGGCTTGCAGGCCCTGTGCTCCCGTCATTCCGGTTTCCTCATCTATGGTAAACAAGGCTTCAAGTTCTGGATGCTCAATTTGATCACTGGAGAGCACGCTCATGATGGCGGCAACGCCTAAGCCATTATCGGCACCCAAGGTAGTTCCATCAGCCTTTACCCAATCATCAACTACGATCATTCTAATTCCTTCAGTGTCAAAATCGAAATTGGTATCGGCATTTTTTTGATGGACCATGTCCAAATGCGATTGAAGGACAACTGGTTTTCTATTCTTCATACCCGGTGTAGCCGGTTTTCTGATAATCACGTTACCCACTGGATCAACAATGGTTTCCAAGCCCAATCCCTTTCCAAAGGAAACCATATAGGCAACAATTGCTTCCTCTTTTTTAGAAGCTCTGGGAATAGCATTAATTTCGGCGAAATGATTCCAAAGAATTTTTGGTTCAAGATTTCTGACAACAGAATTATTCATTTTATATAGGTATTTGCAAATTTTTAGTATAATTTAATTCAATCCAGTTCAATGATTACCTGATTCAAAGGCTTGCGAACTTTTTTCATATTTCGCATTACATCATCATCAGCCCTGTATCCTACCGGTAGCATTAAAATTGATTTTAAGTTTTTAGTTTTTAAATCTAAAACTTCATCAACTTTTTCGGGATCAAATCCTTCCATAGGGCAGGAATCAATTTGCTGGTCAGCACAAACTGTCATCAGGGTTCCCAGGGCAATATAAGCCTGATAAATGGCAGAAATATCAATTTCTTTTCTATCCTTTTTATTATAGATTGTTTTTAATTGTTGTCTGAATTTACCTACAACTTCTTCTGAGACCCCTCTTATGTTTTTTTCCAGATCAAAATAGGCATCAACATCTTTCTCCCCAAAAGCGGTATCAATACAGAGGATTAAAATATGTGAACAAGTAGTAACCTGTTCTTGGTAATAGGAGAGAGGGAATAGCTTTTCTTTAATCTCATCGTGCTGTACAATGAGCATTTTTAAGGGTTGTAGACCGTAAGAAGTAGCGGATAGATTAAATGCTTTTTTTAACGCGTCAACTTGTTCCTCATTTAGTTTTCTATTTTTGTCGAATTTCTTACAGGCGTATCGCCATTCAAGGCTATCAATGATATTCATTATTATATTATTTATTGGAATTTAATAATCACGACCCATTTTCTAATAAGGTATGTTTGGGCAAATTTGCGCATAATTGCTTTTTTTTAACCTAAAGATTGCATATTGACAAGCTTAAAATAAGCGCCTTTCTTTTTCAAGAGATCAGTATGTTTTCCCTGTTCTACTATTTCCCCTTTTTGCATTACAACAATCATGTCTGCTTTTTGAATTGTAGACAATCTATGTGCAATGACAACTGAGGTCCTGTTTTCCATCATTTTTTCGAGAGCTAACTGCACTAGTTGTTCAGATTCTGTATCCAGCGCAGAGGTGGCTTCGTCAAGGATCATAATCGGAGGGTTCTTAAGCACTGCCCTGGCAATGGATAATCTTTGGCGCTGCCCACCCGAAAGCATATTTCCGCTGTCTCCAATATTATCGTCATACCCATTAGGCAGGTCTTTGATAAATTCATCTGCGTTGGCTATTCTGGCAGCATTTAAAACTGCCTCATCGGTTGCAGCATCTATCCCTAATTTGATATTATTCTTGACAGAATCATTAAACAAGATAGATTCTTGCGTTACCAGACCCATCAGCTCCCTGAGTGATTTGATTTTGATGTTCCTGATATTTATGCCATCGATTAGAATCTCGCCTTCATTGACGTCATAAAACCGTGGTATAAGATTCGCTAAGGTCGATTTGCCACTGCCTGATTGACCTACCAAGGCAACTGAAGTGCCTTTTGGTATACTGAGGGAAAAGTTTTTTAAAACATATTCGTCCTTATATTTAAATGAAATATTCTTGAGTTCAATATGATGATCGAAATTTATTTTTTCTGAGGCATCCGGAAGATCAATGATGTTATTTTCTGTTTCCAGAACAGTCATGATTCTTTCGGCCGACGCGTTGCCTTTTTGTACGCTGAATACCGCTTTTGATATGGCCTTTGCAGGATTTAATATCAGATAAAACAAGCCTATATATCCAAGAAATTCCTGTGGTTTCATTTCATCTTCACCCAGAAGAACTATTCTTCCTCCATAATATAAAATGGCAATAATGGTTGCTGATCCTAAAAACTCACTCATGGGAGAGGCCAGATTCTTTCTGTTGAGCACACTGTTCATCAATTGTTTCAATCGCGACGTTGAACGCTCAAATTTATCTTCCATTTTCTTTTCAGCAGTAAAACTTTTGATCACCTTTAAGCCGGTCAAAGTCTCTTCAATAACTGACAGGAAATTGCCGGTTTCCTGTTGGGCTAATAAGGATTTTGCTTGAAGTCGTTTACTCACCGAAGAGATTAAAATTCCGGAAACTGGTAACAGAATAAATGCAAATAAGGTTAGTTTAGCGCTGATGGCAAACATTGAAATCAATGTAAAAATTATGGTGAGCGGTTCTCTTACAATTGCTTCAAGTGTATTTAAAAAGGAGACTTCAATTTCCTGAACATCATTTGATAATCGGGCCATTGTATCTCCTTTTTTCTTTTCGGAAAAATAAGAGATTGGCAGTGATACGATTTTGCGATACAAGGCATCTCTTAAATCTTTTACAACTCCGGTGCGCAGAAATGTAAGTACATATAGCGCCAAATACCTAAAAAGGTTTTTAAAGAAAAACATCGCGAAACTGATGAGGCAAATGAACAATAATGCTTTTTCAACACCTCCGGATTCCATCATGTCTGAAACCGAATAATTCAGCGAATTTTGAACATAATCATAAAGACCTGCAAAACCAGAATATACCGGCTTTACCGTAATTTTGTCTTCTCTTCCAAACAATATTCCCAAAACGGGAATAAAAGCCAATACCGACAATACATTGAAAATGGCATAGAGGATATTAAATAAAACATTTAACCAGGCATATTTAATATAAGGCCAGGCAAAACGCATGATTTTTTTAAAATAGTTCATTTAGTCGCATATTTTGTCATTGGCAATTTACCTGCCCATTTCACCTGACATAGAACCTGTTTATCACAGAACCATGTTATAAATTGCATTCAACAATGATGCTTTGGATTTTTGCATCTAAACTTGCTTCTACCTTCACAGCATCATTCAAGCTGGGCATTTCGCCATTAACACTAAAATAAAATTTGATTTTAGGTTCTGTTCCACTTGGTCTGGCTGCCATTCTTGTACCTTCAACGGTTTCATAAATCAATACATTTGATTTCGGCAGATCGATATTTGACGATTCTCCTGTCAAAAGGTTTTTACGTACAGAAGTTTGATAGTCAAATAGGTATTTTACTTTTTCACCATGCATTTCAGTTATTGGCTTTTCTCTCATGTCAGCCATCATTTGAACGATCTCCTGAGCACCTTGAACGCCTTTTTTTACTACAGAAATCAGGTGTTCCTTGTAAAAACCATGTTTTTCGTATAATTTGAGTAATTCTGCATAAACCGAGCTGTTGTTATTTTTAGCTTGAGCCGCAATTTCACAAGCCAGAAGCGTACTGGAAACAGCGTCTTTATCTCTGACAAAATCGCCAACCATAAAACCAAAACTTTCTTCTCCTCCACCAATAAATTCCTGTGTTCCTTCAGCGTCTCTTATCATTTTGGCGATCCATTTAAAACCGGTAAGTCCGATTTTTGTTTCAACCCCGTAAGCTTCAGCTACTCTGTTTACCATAGGCGTGGAAACTATGGTAGAGCCCACAAATTGTTTCCCGTTAATTCTTCCTTCCTGATGCCATTTTTCGATCAGGGCATTGACCATAATCACAAAGGTTTGGTTTCCGTTTAACAAAACAAGTTTATTATTCAGATCCCTTACGGCAATTCCTAAACGATCGCAGTCAGGGTCGGTTCCAATAACAATGTCAGCACCAATTTTATCAGCCAAATCAGTTGCCATTTTTAAAGCTTCTGGTTCCTCAGGATTGGGCGATTTCACTGTAGGGAAGTCACCATTGGGTTCACTTTGTTCTTCAACGAGGTGCACGTCTGTAAAGCCTGCAAGTTCCAGTGCTCTTGGCACCATTGTAATTGAGGTTCCGTGTAAGGAAGTAAAAACGATCTTTAATTTGTCCCTGTTTTTTGTCGTTTTGGAAGTCGAATTTTCCACAGCTTCTTTGGCAAACTTTTGGTCTATCTCTTCGCCTAATAAATTGATTAAGGATTCATTGGCCTTGAAATTAATATCTTCAAATCTCACATTATTGATCTCGTCTATAATATCTCCATCTTGAGGCGGAACAATTTGGCCACCATCACTAAAATAAACTTTATAGCCATTGTATTCCGGCGGATTATGGGAGGCAGTTAAAACGATTCCCACGTCACATCCTAACTCTCGAACCGCATAAGACAATTCTGGGGTTGCTCTTAAATCTTCAAATAAAAAGACCTTTATATTGTTGGCTGAGAAAACATTGGCAACCGATTGAGCAAATTCTCTACTATTGTGTCTGCAATCATAAGCAATGACTGCCTTAGACTGTTTATCCTTAAAGGTTTTTAACAGGTAATTTGACAAACCCTGAGTGTTCTTCCCTAAAGTATATTTATTAATTCTGTTTGTCCCTGCACCCATGACGCCCCTCATACCCCCAGTTCCAAATTCCAAATCTTTATAGAACCGATCTGTAAGGTCAGCTGAATCAATTTTTAAAAGTTCTTTGATCTCGTTTTGAGTGGCTGAATCAAAGGGCTCTTTAACCCAATGATTGGCTTTGCTAATGATGTCGTTTGAATTCATTTTTGATTTAAATTTTGTTATAACAAATATAAACTTTTTAGCCTAAAGAGGAGTCGATTGGAAATGGCTTATTCAATGAATACACACCTTTATTTAACTATATATTTCAGTGTGAAAAATTTATAAATAAGGTTTGTTAGGCTATAAATTTATTTTTTCGCTAATTTTATATCTGTTTTCGTTCCTCTTAGATCTTAAAATTAATTCTCCCAGGAATCCGGCTAAAAATAATTGAGAACCAAGAATCATGGAAGTAAGGGCAATAAAAAACCAAGGATTGTCAGTTATCAATATCGTTGGTTCTTGCTGGTAAAGCTTAACGAGTTTTGAAATACCAATGGTTATTGAAGCGATAAAGCCGACAATAAAAACCAAGGTCCCCAGCAGTCCAAAGAGGTGCATGGGGTTTTTGCCGAATCTCGACAAAAAGTTAATGGTAATCAAGTCAAGAAATCCATTGATGAACCTGTTCATCCCAAATTTCGTGTTACCATATTTTCGGGCTTGATGTAAAACGACTTTTTCACCAATATTTCCATAACCCGCATTTTTTGCAAGAACAGGAATATAGCGATGCATTTCTCCAGAAACGTCCACATTTTTTACTACTTCATTTTTATAAGCTTTTAGGCCACAATTAAAATCGTGAAGTTTTAAGCCTGAAGTTTTTCTAGCGGCGGCATTGAATAATTTTGAAGGTATATTTTTTCGAATCTTTGAATCATAACGCTTTTTTTTCCATCCGGAAATCAAATCATATCCGTCGTCAATGATCATGTGATACAGCTCAGGAATCTCTTCAGGGCTGTCCTGCAAATCTGCATCCATGGTAATGACTACATTTCCCAAGGCTTCTTTAAAAGCAGCATTCAAGGCCTGAGATTTCCCAAAATTAGTATGGAAGCGCAAACCTTTTACATTAGTATTCTTTTGGGAAAGTAATTTGATGATTTTCCATGAATCATCATTACTCCCGTCATCTATAAAAAGGATTTCATAAGAAAAATGATTGGATTGCATAACCTTTGCAATCCAATCATGTAATTCAGGTAAAGATTCCTCTTCGTTAAGCAGAGGAACCACTATGGATATATCCATTTAGTATCTTTTATTAATCTTCTTCAGATTTTTTCATGATTAATCCAGTTATCAATGAAACGATTAGTCCAAAGAATAAGCTAAACATTATTGCCATGGTTACATTGGCTCCTGTATTGTTGAACATGGCAGCATTTTTAATAGCACCTTCCAATTGCTCGTCCGTCAAATTAGGATAACTATCCATTATAGTTTGTTCTTGTACTAATGCAACATTTTCAAAATAAGAGGTCTCGATAAAATTAAAAAACAGGGCTAAATATACCGCGTAAATCAGACTCGAGATCAAGGCAATTCCAAGTCCAGTTTTAATGGCCTGCCCTACTGAAAGAAAGCCGCCGTTTAATTCTTTTAATTTTTTAACACCTAGAACAATTACGGCCGTTGTTGTCAGTAAGGAGACCACAATTAAGATCCAGTGAGGCTTGTATAAATCGCCAAATACATAATTGACTAAAGCGATAATAATTGAGACAAAACCTAACATTAACCCGTAGTTAAGCATAATAGATTTTGCAGATAGTTTTGGTTGGTCTTCCATGAAAATTTGATTTAAAGTTCAACAAATATAATTAATAAAATGTATAAGCACTTATAAGTATTGTTACAAAGTAAAAAGTTACAAAAAAAACTTGTTTAATTGTAAAAGGGTAGTATTTTTGCAGCGGCAAGTCCTGCACAACCAGCTCCCTTTGAATCCTCCAGGGCGGGAACGCAGCAAAGGTATTAGGTCGTAGCGGTGTGATGCAGGTAGCTTGCCACTTTTTTTTATACAAAATTCAACAAAAAATCCATATCCAAATTCAGTATTTTCATTCTCAAAACCAAATATTTATAGCATCTTTGTACCTATGAACAAGGTTATATTAATTACAGGAGCCTCTTCAGGAATTGGAAAAATCACAGCGGAACATCTTAGTTCTAATGGTTTTAAGGTTTATGGTACAAGTCGCAACCCTAAACCCTCTGCAAGTGAAAATTTCACCTTGTTAAAGCTGGATCTACATGATAAAGTTAGTATAGAAAAAGCAGTTGAATTCATTATAGTTAAAGAAGGTAGATTGGATGTTGTGATCAATAATGCTGGTATGGGAATTACCGGCCCAATTGAAGAGACGGACACCGAAGAAATGAGAAAGGCCTTTGAAACAAATTTTTTTGGTGCTATTGAGGTTATGAAAGCCGTATTACCTGTTATGCGTAAGCAAAAGACGGGTATGATTATCAATGTGACTTCGATCGCAGGTTACATGGGACTTCCGTATAGAGGAATATACAGTGCAGCCAAAGGAGCACTTGAGCTTTTGACAGAAACGGTGAGTATGGAGGTAAAGGCTTTTGGTATCAAAGTGGTAAATGTTGCTCCAGGCGATTTTGCCACAAATATTGAATCTGGAAGATATCATTCGCCCGTGATCAAAGATTCAGTTTATGCTCCGGTCTATCAAAACAATCTTGACCTTATGAATGACCATGTAAATTCAGGGCAAGATCCTATTAAAATGGCTGAGCGGATTTATCGAATAATTAATGACCCATCACCAAAATTGCATTATAAAGTTGGGGAGTCTATGCAAAAATTTTCGATCGCTTTAAAGTGTATTTTACCTGACAGAATTTATGAAAAGCTGATTATGAAGTATTATGGTATGTAAGGCCTGTTACTCATAGAATTCTGATACTTGGTCCAAATCTTTTCTTTTTATGTCAGGAACGTATACGGGTTCTTTAGCATAACCTACAGGTAAGAGTAAAAATACCCTTTCGTTTTCTGGTCTATTTAATATTTTAGCTAGAAATTTCATGGGGCTCGGGGTATGAGTTAAGGTTACTAATCCGGCATTGTGTATAGCTGTAATCAGCATGCCACAAGCAATTCCAACCGATTCATTTACATAATAATTATTGTGCTTTGTTCCGTCGTCATTATATTCATAAGCTCTTTTACAGGCAACAATTAGCCAAGGCGCTGTTTCAAGAAAAGGTTTGTTCATGTCAACCGCCAAAGCAGCCAAATCATCTTTCCATCGATCACTCATACGATGCTCATAGGTCTCTTTTTCTTCGGCTTCCGCCGCGATTCTGATCTTTTTTTTAATTTCTTTATTTGAGACAGCGCAAAATGTCCAGGGTTGTTTATGAGCACCTGATGGCGCCGTTGAAGCGGCCAGAATAATATTTTCAATTACAGCTTTAGGAACTACTTGATCGCTAAACTCTCGAATTGACCTTCTGCTATCAATCCAGTGATAAAAATCCTCAGATTTTTTGATCATGACATCTTTAGAGAAGGATTCCTGCTCATGTAATAAATGATTAAATCCATTTATTGATTTTTCTTTTTTATGGGTCATGTTTTGAGAATTAGGCGGATTAGATTTACTTTTATTTTTAAGCACCTTGCTTAATCACAAAAAGATTATATCAGTTTCAGCGTATATAATCTAATTTGAGCTGTCTGTTATTGATGATTCCAGTTGTCAGGGACATCACTGTTGTTGGGCGACAATCCAAGAACGTCACCTTTTGTGTGTACGCCAAGGCCCAAAACGGTTCTGTTGGCATAATTAAAATAACTAACAACCTGGTTGATTTCCAGTATCTCTCCATCAGAGAATCCCACATTTTTTAAATCGATAATATTTTTTTCCTGTAGACTTTTTGGTTCCAGTGTCAGCATCCTGGCATAGACCAGACCGGCAAACCATTTCTTTTCAAAAAAATCATCCAAAGAATTGTTCTCAAGCGCGTATAGAAAAGCTTCAGACTTGGTTTTGTCATCCCAAAGCTTTTTTAAACCCTCAAAATGGTGTTCCACACAATAATCACATCGGTTTATAAAACTCACAAAAACACCCATAGATTCCAAATACCATTTGGCTAAGGTATTGTTGGTATTGTGGATAACGTTTTTATATAAAGCCATGTGTCCGGTTAAGCTATGGGGCCTTAAACTATGAGCCATCAAAATGTTGTCAACCTTATTGCCGGGGCCTTTCACACGATTGTAAATACTCTTGAGTACTTTATCAGCCTCCTCATAATTGATGTGTTTTATCCAGAACATAATTGCTGTTTTTTTAAACCGCCTATTGGGCATTAGAGTCGAAGGTAAATAATTAAATGATATTTCAAAATGGAAAAGCTCCTTTTCTTAAAGATGGGCAATATTTATTCACAGTTTGTAATAAGTTTGTTCATTCAATAATTGACAAAATAATGTGAATCAAGTTTATTCATTTATATTTACAAAAATTTAAAAAAGAAACGATGAAATTTTTTATTGATACAGCGAATTTAGATCAGATCAAAGAAGCTCAGGCTCTTGGTATTCTGGATGGGGTAACTACCAACCCGTCGCTAATGGCTAAAGAAGGAATTACTGGTGCTCATAATATCATCAATCATTACAAGGCTATTTGTGCCGTAGTGGATGGGGATGTTAGCGCCGAGGTTATTGCCACCGATTTTGACGGAATGGTCAGGGAAGGCGAGGCACTGGCTGCTTTGGACCCTCAGATTGTGGTGAAATTGCCAATGATTAGTGACGGAATTAAAGCTTGTAAATATTTTTCGGATAAAGGGATAAAAACCAATGTAACCTTGGTGTTTTCTGCGGGCCAGGCTTTGTTGGCTGCAAAAGCTGGAGCTACATATGTATCGCCTTTTATCGGAAGGCTGGACGATGTTTCCACCGATGGATTGGGTTTGATCTCTGAAATCAAATTGATCTATGGTAATTACGGTTATACTACCGGAATCCTGGCTGCATCCATACGTCATACCATGCATATTATTGACTGTGCAAAGCTGGGAGCTGATGTAATGACCGGACCTCTTAGTGCTATTAAGGGATTGATGAAACATCCCCTTACTGATATTGGGCTTGCAAAATTTTTAGAGGATTTTAAAAAAGGAAACTAGTCTGTTCAACCGAAAAGTTTTGATACTGATCACAAATTAGAAGAAGATAATTTAGGTTTGAATACTTGAATTTTAGAGAGCCACAAGGTGTTGTGGCTCTTTTATTTAACAATATTAATTTTGGGATGAGCCATTTTTGTTTTAGATTTAGGAAAATTCACAAATTAAAAAATGCAAAAACTAATATTTCTTATGAAACCATTCTTATTATTTAGTCTGGTTTTTTTGTTGATAAGCTGTGGTGGAAGTGATGATGGACCTGATGATCCGCCAGATCGTCCAAGAACTGTACAGGATGTGATTGATGACTTTAATAATTTACCTATCAGTGTAGGTACAAATGATTTGGTTCTAGAGTCATTGGTGGAAGGTGTTTTCTGGAATTTCCGGATAATCGTACCTGAAGGTGCAACAACTACGAATAAACGACCATTGATATTAAGATTGCATGGAGCGGCGACGGGCAATTCCCCAACTGCACATCAGTCAACTGCATGTTTGGTTGAGCCTGCCTTTGAAGGAAAAGATGTATTTATCTTAAGCCCAAACAGTAACGGTGAACATTGGCACGAGCAAGCAAATTTAGTTCAGGTACTTGCGCTATTAGATTTAACAAGCTCGAATTTGAATATAGAC
>JAUXCI010000204.1 GCA_030618945.1 Flavobacteriaceae bacterium | reverse complement strand
TTAAAACCTGGAACAAATCTTTTTATCTTACTGTTGTCAAAAATAGTACTTATTGCCTTGTCCCCTAAAAGACTTCCTTTGAGATCAGCATCAAAACCACCCAGATAATCAGAAGGTATAAAAACCTTCTCTGCCCGCCTCCCGGCTGCCATTGCCACGGCATCATAAATCTGATTCCAGGTTAATATTTCATCAGAAGTTATATGAAAACTTTGCCCAATAGCTTGTTGATGACCCAACAAACCTATAAAACCCCTTGCGAAATCAACCGAATGAGTAATGGTCCAAAGAGAGGTGCCATCACCATGGATAATTATTTTCTTAGCCTTTTTAATTCTGTCAATGATGGTATAATCGGTCCAGCCCCCAATAGGGACAGGGATAACAGTATCATATGTAAGGGAAGGTCGAACAATAGTTATGGGAAATCCAAATTCTCTGTATAAAGAAATGAGTCGGTCTTCACAGGCAATCTTATCCCGCGAATAAGACCAAAACGGGTTAATTAGAGGGGTTGATTCGGTAATTACGGGATGAGACAAGGGTTTTTGGTAACAAGAAGCTGAACTGATAAAAATATATTGATCCGTTTTATCCCTGAATAACTCAAAGTCTCTGTTTATATCCTCAGGTTTAAAAGCCACCCAATTTACGACTACGTCAAAATAGTGATCAGCCAAAAGCTTCTTCACCTTTTCGGAATCGTTTATATCGGCTCTAATTAGGGAAGCTCCTTTTGGCGCGTTCAACGAATTGCCTCGGGTCAATAAATACAATTCCATCCCCTTTTTAAGGGCTCGATTTGAACTGGCCATTGAGATATTTCCTGTACCTCCAATGAATAAAATTTTCATGCTAATAAAAAACTGTTATAGGTTGGTTAATCTTTAAAAATCATTCGTCTAACTTGTATTTTTTTCTATATGCTGCTTTTTCCTTGAGCATGACATCGATCACCTCCATCATCCTTCCCTCAACATATAAATCCAATACATTTTTGAATTGACAAAAAACAATGAATTGTCTAATTTGAGTTTCGGATATTCCAATATATTTAGCGAAAAACTCATCTCCTAGATCTGATCTGATTCTATCAGGAGCCGCCTTAAGAGCATCTTTATAATTTTCTTCCTTTTGATTTTCCCTTCTTTTCTTGGCACCTATTTTAGTCAATAAGCCAAGTATATTTGCAGGTGGAACAACATAGTTTCCACTAGTAGGGTCATCATATCCTTGATTAGAAAAATCAACGGCCTCATCAGAAACCAATGACAATGAATCCTTTAAACGCTTGGTATCTATATAAAAAAAGCCGTCCAGATCATGACCTTTTAACTGAATTTCGTCTAACTCTTCAATTTTCGCCAAGAGTTTTACGTTCATTATCTTCGTCTCTATTACAGATTTTCCAACAACAATTCCCAAAGGGTGGTATTGAATACCCGAAAAAATCAAAGTGTCATTAAGGGTTACGGGAATTTGAAATTCTCCATAAGCGTTACTAACTGACCCCTCTTTACTACTTAAATTGAGTATGTGTATATCCTCCAAATAAATAGAGTCACCTTGAATTCTACCGGCAACTGTAATCCTTTCCTGTGCCTCAATACAATTACTTCCTGCCCAAAGCAACATTAAAATCAAGATGTAAAGCTCGTGCTTCAAATTAACTATTGATTTGAGAATAAAATTCTTGATAAAGATAGTTATAATATAAAAGATGCATTCTTTGATTTAGAAAATAAAAGGAGGGTTAATAAGAAAAACAATGATGTGAACCAATTTGTGCTCACAATTTTAGCGCTGAAAAGTTTGTTCATTTTCTTAGTACTGAATATAACTGAGGACTTTAATTTAGAAAACAAATTTGAGAAAAAATTGAATTTTTACTTTACCTGATAAAAATGTTGAACATTAAAATCATTATTAACATGTTTTTACTATATTTAATTGACTATTAGTAATTTATCAAAAATTAATCTGATTGTTAAATGAAGAATTCTATTCTGCTCTTTTTTTTACTTTTTGTCATCCAAATCATCGATGCCCAAGAAACTAATCAAAAAGTAAATTTACATGAAGTTTCACCACTGTTTGATGGAGAGAATAGTTTATCTATCACACTAAACTATTCAAAAAAAGATTTGTTGAAATTCACCAATGACAGCACCTATATAAAATCGAATATAAGTTATACTGAAAAAGACGGAGGAATCAAAAATATAGATGTAGAAATACGAGCAAGAGGCAACTACAGACGTATACATTGTTATTATCTCCCCCTCTGGATAAAAATAAACAAAGCAGTTTCTAAAGGGAGCATTTTTGAGAAAGACAAAAAAATAAAAATCGTATTACCATGTTTAAAATCAAAAAAATCAAATGATAATATAGTAAAAGAATATCTTGCTTATAAAATATTTGAATGTCTTTCGCCCTATTATTTTGAATCCAAACTGATTCCTATCCAATTGGAAGAACAAATAAATAACAAAACAATTGATCATAATCTTATGGCGATATTGGTTCAGGATGATAAGCAGCTGGCAACTTCTTTCCATGGCAATATTATCAAAAGAAATATCCATCCTAATGGTCAGGACCCGGTTAGTAGTGTCCGCAACGCTTTATTTCAGTATATGATTGGCAATACAGATTATTCCGCTGCTTATCAGCACAATGAAAAAATATTCTTTATAGATAAGAAAATTGTTCCAATCCCATATGATTTTGACATGTCAGGACTTGTTAACCCCAGTTATGCCATTGTTTCGGTTGTAAATGATAATGAACTGCCGATCAACAGAGTAACACAAAGAATGTATAGGGGGTTTGAACGGGATAAAGAAGTTGTTCAGCAGGTAAGACAAGAATTTCTGGACCGTCAAACTGAAGTCTTCAATATCATTGATCAAAATGAAATCTTTTTTGAGGACCCAAAAGAATTCGTTGAAGCGAGAGAATTCCTTTCAGATTTTTATCAAATCCTTGGCGATGATAAAAAATTTAACAATAATATTTTAAAAAGGGGTAGAACTAAGATGAAAGATTAAAATATCACAGTTTCGCAGATCTAGAAAACCAGTTCTATATACTGTTCTTCAATACCTCCCATACATTTTCAGCCACAATTTTATGCCCTTCCTTTGTGGGATGAATTCCATCCGGTTGATTCAAATCTGCATTTCCTGCAACATCCTGTAATAAAAAAGGAATTAAAGAAATTTGATTTTTCATTGCCAAATCAGGGAAGATACTTTGAAATCCATTCGTGTACTCTATGCCCAAATTAGGCGGAATCTGCATGCCGGCAAGAACAACAATAACCTGAGGATTATACTCTTTTACCTTGTCAATTATAATTTGAAGATTTTTTTTCGTCTCTTCGAGTGAGATTCCCCTTAATCCATCATTTGCGCCTAATTCCAGAATAAAAACATCTATTTCCTGATTTAAAACCCAGTTCAACCTGTTTTTCCCACTCGCTGTTGTTTCACCGCTCAGGCCTGAATTAATCACCAGATAATCCAATGATAAAGAATCTATTTTTTGCTGGATCAATGCCGGAAAAGCTACATCGGGATCAAGTCCCATTCCTGCCGTAAGACTATTGCCAAAAAATAAAATGGTCTTCGTAGTCGTACTTTTTTGTTTTTCAACAACCGATTTCACTTCTTCAGCAACTGATTCGGTGCGGGGCTTATCAGCACAGGATGTCATCATCAGCATAACTGATCAACAGTAAAACTTTAAAATAGCCCCATTTATATTAAAATTCCTTTTGATCATTTTCCTTATCTTAACCGTTTTTTGAAAGTCAATCGCAAACTATGACAAATATATTGAATGTCCACCATTTAGAGAAGATCTATGCTAGTGGTTCTAGAAAACTCAAAGTCCTAGACAATATCAATTTCTCCATACAAAAAGGCGATACTTTTGCCATTGTAGGTCCTTCGGGTAGTGGTAAAACGACCCTGCTAGGACTTTGTGCGGGGCTTGATGACTCAGATAGCGGCAGTATTGATCTATGTGGAACAAAACTAAACGAACTTTCAGAAGACCAAAGAGCCCTTCTGAGAAATAAAGAAGTAGGCTTCATATTCCAGGATTTTCAATTGTTGCAGACCTTAACGGCCCTTGAAAATGTAAGTGTTCCCATGGAGTTACAGGGAATCAAAAATCCGGCTAAGACCGCGAAAGAACTCTTAAACAAAGTTGGGCTACACGATCGATACGACCATTATCCATCACAACTTTCGGGTGGTGAACAACAAAGGGTTGCACTTGCCAGAGCATTTTCCAATAAACCATCGATTTTATTCGCCGATGAACCTACCGGAAATCTTGATGCCGAAACAAGTAAAAAAGTAGTACAGTTACTTTTTGATTTGAATAAAGAAGCGGGGACAACCTTGGTTATTGTAACGCATGATTTGGAGCTGGCTAACATGAATAAAAAAATACTTCGCCTTCATGGAGGCAAAATCGTGAAAGAACTAAGTGTACTTTAATCATGGCAGATCATCCTACTAAATCATCATTGGCAAATTTGAAGTGGCTGTTTAAAATGGCATGGCGCGATAGCAGGTCTAATTATAAGAAATTAGCGCTTTTTATGGCCTCCATTGTTTTGGGAATAGCGGCTGTTGTTTCCATTCAGTCATTTAGTGAAAACCTTAAAGAGAATATTGCATTACAATCCAAATCGTTGATGGGTGCTGATTTTATAATTGACAGCAGACAAAAACCCAATGAAAAAGTACTCCGTATCATCGACTCTCTGGGAGGTGCAGATGCCAAAGAGATCAATTTTTCATCCATGTGTATTTTTCCGAAAAACGGTGCGACTAAACTAGTTCACGTAAGGGGACTTGAAGGCGGGTTTCCGTTCTATGGAGACTTAGAAACCGAACCGAAATCAGCGGCTAATGAATACCAGCAAAAAGGAGGAGCTCTAGTGGATGCTACCGTAATGCTGCAATATAATATTAAACCTGGGGATAG
>JAUXCI010000026.1 GCA_030618945.1 Flavobacteriaceae bacterium | reverse complement strand
TCCTTATTTTGATGCGGATGATTTTCATCCTCAGGTTAATATAGAAAAAATGAGTAGGGGTGAAGCCTTAACAGATAAAGACCGCATTTCCTGGCTTGATACATTATCTGATAATTTGCAAATTTGGAATAAAGACAAGGGAGCGGTATTGGCCTGTTCAGCCCTTAAGGAAAAATATAGGATGACACTGTCAAAAAACCTTGATCCTTATGTATGGGTATTTTTATCGGGATCTTTTGAATTGATACGGTCAAGGCTTAATCAAAGAAAAGGTCATTATATGGGCTCTAAATTGTTGCGCTCTCAGTTTGATACTTTGGAGGTTCCTGATTATGGAATTCATATTGATATAGAAGAGGCTCCTGAGTTGATAATAGAAAAAATAAAGCTGTATTTAGATGAATAATAAAAGTGTTTTTGGTGTTTTTGGCCTGGGTGTTATGGGCAGTAGCATAAGTTTAAATATTGCCGATAAAGGCTATGCCTTGTCAGTGTATAACAGAGCTGAAGGCGGTGAAGAAAATGTGCTTAAGAATTTTATGGAAACCAATGGGCACAGAGAAAATTTACAGGGCTTTACTGATCTTATGGCATTTATTGAATCCATTGAAAGGCCGCGAAAAATATTGATCATGATCAAAGCGGGCCCAACAGTTGATCTTGTATTAAACAAATTGCTTCCCTTGTTGTCTATGGGTGATATTATCATTGATGGAGGAAATTCCCATTATTTGAATACAAAAAGAAGATTTGAATTAGCTCAAGCTCAGGGTGTAGAATTCATAGGGGCCGGTGTGTCAGGAGGAGAAGAAGGAGCCCGAAGGGGTCCGTCAATTATGCCGGGCGGGACAAAAGAAAGCTATGCAAAGGTATCGGAAGTTTTAGAATCCATCTCTGCCAAGGACGATTTTGGTAAAACCTGCTGTGCTTATATCGGCCCCGAAGGCTCAGGACATTTTATAAAGATGGTTCACAACGGGATTGAATATGTTGAAATGCAATTGCTGGCTGAACTTTATGCTTTGATGTCGGTTGAAATGACACATAAGGAGATTGCCGATGTTTTTAAAGCTTGGAATCAGGGAGAATTATCTAGTTACCTTATTGGGATTACTGCTGAAATTTTGAATAAAAAAGAAGGAGAAACCTATTTGCTCGACCTTATTTTAGACAAGGCGGGAAATAAAGGAACCGGATCTTGGTCAAGTAAAGCAGCATTTGATCTTGGGATTCCTAATACGATGATGTCAGGCGCCGTTTTTGCCAGATATATTTCATCATTTAAAGAAAGTCGGGAAAAGTTTTCAAATTTAACGTCTGCGATCAAGGATAAAAAAGAGCCTTTGAATCTCAGTTTACTTAAAGAAGCGTATCAGTTTGCGCGTTTGATCAATCATCAACAAGGCTTTAAATTGATGCAAATGGCGTCGGAATCCTATGAGTGGAATTTAAATTTTTCAGAAATAGCAAGAATTTGGTCAAATGGATGCATTATCAAATCTCAATTGATGAATGACCTACATGATTATTTTAAGAAAGAAAATGATCTTTTTGACATGACCGAAGTAACGAAGGTTTTAATAAAAGGTGAAGGCGCCATAACTCAAATTCTCACTTGTGGACTTAACCAAAGGGTATCTCTTCATTGTCTGAGTGCGTCCTATTATTATTGGGTAGACATGACGACAAAAAATTTACCGGCTAATTTAATTCAGGCTCAAAGAGATTTTTTTGGGGCTCATACTTATCAGCGAGTGGATAAATTACCTGAGGAATATTTTCATACAAAATGGTGATAATAATATAGTCTGCAATGCTTTAGAGTCTGGTTTTTTAATACTAATTTTTGATGCTTATATTTAAGACTATTATTTGTTTTTATAATAAATCTACCTTTTTTTGCGTTTGTTAAGGATAAATTGCGATAACATGAAAAATGATAGAATTGGAATTCCTAAGGAATCCAATAAAAAAAAGCATGGGCAAAAAATAGTTTTTAACAGTAAGGCTCATCGTATGGCTGAAAAGGAATACGAAGAATATTACAACAGGATCAAACTCTTAAGCAAGGGGTTGTGATTAAATAATTTTATAAAAGTCCTTGACATAAGCTATTTTTTGGTTGTGTGTCATTTTTTTAGAAACTTTCACTTCCTTCAGTTTTAGAGCCACTTCACGATCCTTTAAGATAATTTTTTCCAATTTTCCTTTTGTCTGTGCCGGCCCAAATAGCATGATCTCATCCGCATTTTTTAATTCTTTCAATATACTTAGCAGATAACGTTGTGTATATTCTTGAATTCTATTGTTGACACCTTTTTCGTCCACTAAATACTGACTTCCGAATCTGCCGAATTGCTTTTTTTCTCCTTCATCTCTGATCCTGGTATCAACATCCGAATAAATGGTTTTAGAATAAACAGAACCTTCTGAAAAGGTAATAATATGAGCTTCTTTTTGGTCGATCCATATGCCTACTTGTCGCATAATAATGAATTTAAATTAATACTCTTTCTTATCTTCTTTTTCTTCCCATACCTGAAAGGCATTCAACGCATTTTTTCTATCTAGTTGTTCAAATGGAATACTTCTCTTTTCAATGTCAAGATCCAATTCCTTATAAATAAAATCGTCATCGAAGCCTATTTTAGCAGCATCTGACTTGTTACATCCATAAAACACTTTTTTTGGTCTGGCCCAATAAATTGCACCAATACACATAGGGCATGGTTCGCAGCTTGTATAAATAATACAATCTTCCAGTTGGAAGGAATTTAGTTTTTGACAAGCATCTCTTATAGCCATAATTTCGGCATGTGCGGTGGGATCATTGGTGGAGGTCACCCTGTTATTAGCCGAACCTATAATTTGACCATCTTTAACAATGATGCAACCAAAGGGACCACCTTCATTTTTAAGCACGCTCTGAATTGATTTTTCTATGGCCTGTTCCATAAATTTAGTATGAATTGGCACCTCGAAATCATTGTTTTGTTCTGTCAATTTCGCGGCTTCATCCAGAAATTTCTTATTGAAACTATTGCACATAAAACTGAAGTTTATTAATTATTGGGAAAGATTTTTTAAATCCTTTCCCAATTGTATTTGACTATACTTTGAGACTACCAACCATATCCTCAGGACGAACCCATTCATCAAATTCTTCCCCGGTTAAAAAACCAAGATTGACTGCTTCTTCTTTTAAAGTAGTACCATTTTTATGAGCAGTTTTAGCAATTTTAGCTGAATTTTCATACCCAATCTTAGTGTTAAGGGCAGTTACCAGCATAAGTGAATTGTTAAGTAGTTGTTTTATCTGGTCATAATTAGGTTCTATACCTAAAGCACAATTGTCGTTAAAAGAAACACAAGCATCTCCAATCAATTGCGCAGATTGTAAAGCATTTGAAGCCATTACAGGTTTAAAAACGTTCAGTTCATAATGCCCAGACATACCGCCCACTGTTATTGCCACATCATTACCCATTACCTGAGCACAGACCATTGTCAATGCCTCGGCTTGAGTAGGATTTACCTTGCCAGGCATAATAGAAGAACCAGGTTCATTGGCCGGGATAATAATTTCTCCGATACCACTTCTTGGTCCTGATGCCAACATTCTGATATCATTGGCAATTTTCATCAATGAAACTGACAGTTGTTTTAAGGCTCCATGGGTTTCAACAACAGCGTCATGCGCCGCAAGTGCCTCAAATTTGTTTTCAGCAGTTATAAATGGAAGATTTGTAAATTTTGCGATATAGTCAGCCACAAGCTCTGAATACCCTTCAGGAGTGTTTATTCCGGTTCCAACCGCCGTTCCTCCTAAAGCCAATTCAGATAAATGTTCCAATGTGTTGTTTAATGCTTTTAAGCCATGATCCAGTTGAGAAACATAACCTGAGAACTCTTGCCCGAGTGTTAGGGGGGTGGCATCCATCAAGTGGGTCCTCCCTATTTTAACCACGTTAGAGAATTCCAAGGATTTTTGTTGAAGGGTATCTCTTAATATTTGAACTCCAGGAACGGTAACTTCCACAACCTTCTTATAGATGGCTATGTGCATTCCGGTTGGGAAGGTGTCATTTGAAGACTGTGATTTATTTACGTCATCGTTAGGGTGTATAAAGCGATCATTGCCATGGAGGTCACCTCCATGATTTAGGTGTGCTTTATTGGCAATTACTTCATTGCAATTCATATTGCTTTGAGTTCCTGAACCCGTTTGCCAGATTACCAAAGGAAACTGATCGAACAGCTTACCTTTAAGAATTTCATCACAAACTTCTCCAATGGCATCTCTTTTTTCTAAACTGAGAACTCCCAGATCATGATTTGTGAAGGCAGCCGCTTTTTTTAAATAAGCAAATCCCTCAATGATCTCTTTAGGCATTGAGGCCTCTTCTCCTATCTTAAAATTGTTTCTTGATCTTTCTGTTTGGGCTCCCCATAACTTATCTTCAGGCACCTTAACTTCTCCAATGGTGTCGTGTTCAGTTCTATATTTCATTTGTAAATTTTTTCAGGTAAATATCACTGTCAAAGATACGAAATAGCCGCCAATTAAGAATTTATTAAGATATGAATTTTAGCGATTTGAGGATCTAAAATAATACGAGGATTCACGAATTCATGGCCTAAGAACCGAAATTTTCTTCATCATCACCTCCGCCTTCTTGATTTCGATTTCGCTGATTTTGTTTTTTCTGATTTAATCTATACGTAAACGAAAGTCTGAATTGTCTTTGTCTGTGTTGAAATTCACTGTATTGGTAAAATGTATCAGCTGTTGTTTCAGTAACTCTTTTTCGTGTATTGAAAAGATCATCCACATTAAAAACCACGGTACCGTTGCCTTTAAGTATATCTCTGCTAAATGCCATATTCATAATGAACATTGATTTACTTTTGCTTTGAGCATTTTCTCTTGGCCCTCTGAACATCATGCTTGTTTGCCAGTCGATTTTCGCTGGTAATAATATTTTAGAAGTTAACCTGGCAAACCAGCTGTTATAACTGTTGCCATAATCGACGCCTTCATATTCCCCATCTGTGCTAGAATTATAATAATTGAAACTTCCATTAAAACGCCAGCTCTTTTTAGGCGTATAGTTTGCTGAAAATTCCCAACCGTAACGGTTATCTGTATTTAAATTTATAGGGGAAGTTCGAATAATTGGAATGCCATCGGGAGTTTCCTCTCCGGTATCCGTTCTGACAAATTGAAAAACATCGGTTGCATGAGTATAGTATACAGAGGTATTAAATGTTACTTTGTCCCATCTTTTATAATAGCCGGCATCCAAACCGTTTGAAATTGATGGATCGAGATCCGGATTACCTTGAAAAATGTTGGATTGACTGGACTGCGAAGGAAAAGGATTGATAAATCGAGATCTTGGCCTTCTGATTCTGCTGTTATAACCAAGTGTAACATTCTCAGTTTCGCTTAATTCATAGACAAGGTTCACCGTAGGAAAAACATTGTTATAGTTTTTATTGACAACCGAATCAATTTCTTTCCCCGTTGAACGGATATCAATGTCGGAGTTTTCCATTCTTAAACCCAGTAGGGCAGAGAATTTACCAATTTTATTACCATACTGCGCATAGACGGCGCTGATTTTCTCATCGTATTCAAAAAGGTTGGTCAAACTGTCGTTGATGATGAAGTTTCCGTCCGGATCTTCATTAAAGAATTGATAATCGGTGTCTTGATCATTGATATTTATTCTAAAGCCCAATTCAAGTTGTTGATCGGATTTCATTGGTAGCACATAATCTGACTGTATCAAAATTCTGGTTTGAAACTGATCATTAATAATCTTTTCGGAAGGCTTATCAGTTTCATCAGGAAAAATATCCTCATTGGTTATCAGAGAATTTTCTAATCGACTATTATCCTGATACTGAAAGTCAACATCAAGTTTGTGGCCGTCCTTCTTAAAATTGTGCAAGAAATTAAAATCAAATTGGTATACATTCCCATCTGAAGTTTCATATTCATTTCTTAAACTGGTACTGAGCAACTCATCAAGATCATTATACCCGCTTGTCGTATTTTCACTTTCGTTGTTTCGATCTGAATTTCTATATAAAAAACTACCCGTTACAGAAGTCTCTTTAGCAAAAAAATATTCGAGGCCAATATTGGCATTTAAATTTTTACTAATTCTTTGGTATTCAGTTTCCTGATCAGAATAGTCATAGCTGGCTGATGGAGAAAAATACTCAGTTTCATAAGTCGAGTATCCAGGAGAATTTCGGGTAGAATAACCAATATTGGTGAAGAAATTAACTTTCTTCATTCTATAGTTTAAACTTGTAGAGAAGCCATAACGTTCAGGATAACCCACATTTCCTGTTACGACCCCATTGAATCCGGTAATTTTATCTCTTCTTAATATGATATTTAGAATACCAGCTGTACCTTCTGCATCATATCGCGCAGAGGGGCTTGTTATCACCTCCACTTTCGAAATGGCATCTGCAGGGAATTGTCTTAGCGCCTCCGTATCATTAATACCAATAAGGCCACTTGGTTTACCATTTATCAGAATTCTAACATTTTCATTGCCTCTTAAACTAACAACACCATCCGCATCAACGGTTACTGAAGGTATATTATCAAGTACGTCACTCGCCGTTCCGCCCTTGACAGTCATATCTTTACCAACATTATAAACTTTTTTATCAAGCTTAATTTCCATGGTACTTTTCTCCGCAATGAGTTCTACTTCTTCAAGAGTTTCAGCATCTTCCTCGAGTCGAACAGTTTCAAGGCTCATATTGGCGCTAATTTCAAAATTATTTAAAGTAAGGGTCTTAAAGGAAATAAACTCAAAACTGATGGTGTAGCGACCTTTTGGAACTTCAATAGAATACTCTCCCTTTTGATCAGTAAGTCCGCCAAAAATTCGCGGCCCCTTTAATGGTTTTAAAATTACTGTGGCGAATTCAAGGGGAAGGCCAGAGGTTTTTTCAAGTACTATTCCTTTAATTTCGAAAACTTCTCTATTTCCATCCTGACCATTCCCTTTTGTCGGTCTTTGACTATGGCCCAGCAAAGGTAAAATGATCAATACCAGAAGTATCATTTTTCTATTCATGAATTCATCTATTAATTAATAGTAATTGGACGCGCAAGATAAACTTTAGTTTAATCCTTGTTTTGTTAAAAATTTGTTAAATCAAATTTTAAATTACTTGTTTAATTAATTGTCTTTTTTAAAAATATATACTATTTTTGACACATATTTTAAACAACTTATAATAGTATGGAAATTGGTCAATTTTTAGGATTTGTGGTTTTTCTTACGATTTTTACGATGGGTTTTTGGTTGATGATTTTCCTGTTGACCTTTGTGGTTCCTTATTGGTTGTTTGGTAATTTGATGGAAAACTGGAAATTAAAAAAGGAAGCCAAAAAGGCTAAATCATAATAAAAAATTAAAAAAAGCTTGTATTTACAAGCTTTTTTTATTTTACTTCATCTTTGATTTCAAAAATATTATTTTCTAAATCTTTAGACCTGTTGTTTGAATTTCTCCTGCTGCTCTTATTGAATCGGTAGGAAAAGGATAGCAGGTATTGGGTGTCAAAAATAAAATCTCTATTGGTAATCGTATTAGCCTCTAATGAATAGAATTCAGATTTCTTTGTATGGAAAAGGTCATAAACTTTAAAACTTAAAGTGGATTTACCACCAAAAAAATCTTTGCTTAGGGTTAAATTGGCATATTGAAAGGTTTTCAATTGTGTTATAGCGGTTCTTTGTTCTGATTGATACATATAATCTATATTGAATCTAAAGGTATCATTGATTCTGTAAAGTAATCTTAAATTTGCGTACCACACCCAATTGTCATAATCATAGGCATTATTACGCGTATCAGAAAGCACGGCATAATATGGACTTACGAGTCCAAATAACCTTATTTTACTGGACGGGTTATAGGTGAGTCCCATTTCGAGCCCCGCATAATTAAGCGTTCCGTTATTTATAGGGGTTCTGGTATAAATATCAAAACCATCATCGGTTTGCAAACCGGTTTTTTCCAAAACATTCAAGATCCTGTCAGTAGAATTTGAATAGAACAATGCTGAATTTAAAGATAATTTTTCGAATGAATGATAGTATTCGAAATATACATAGTTGGTATAATAAGGTTGTAAAAAAGGGTTACCAACTAAAATAAACCGCTCATCAGTAAAGGAATTAAAAGGATTTAATTCTGCTATTGTTGGCCTGTCGATATATCTGGTATAGCCTAGTGAAAGTAAGTTTTGGTCTTTTAACGAATAAGTAAACAGGACGTTCGGGAAAAGATCGTTATAATCATTATCATAAGCTTCATCTATCGTGTTTTCACTAATACTTGTTTCTGTCAGCTCCATACGTAAACCGAACGAAAGATTTAACTTTTCGTATTCCTTACTATAGCTGGCATACATGGCGTAGATTCGTTCTTGATAGTCAATTTTACTGTTAAAATCAGCTATTGGTTCATTTGATAGTGTAGTTTGATTCAAGTTACCTGAAATAAAATCATTAGTATAATTTCTAAAGGTTGACTTAAGACCCGCTTCAAAACTTCCATCCGTTTTTATTGGGAGTACATAATCTACTTTGACATAGAAATTATCCACATTTTCATCCTTAGCATAAAATTGTGGAGATATTTCGGATCCGGGATATGTTTCTAAGTTTTGTATGTCGGTATTGTTGTCAGAAATGCTATTGTCATATTTAAGATCTGCAGATATACCGTGCCCTTCTTTATTGAGTTTAGTGCTGTAATGCAGATATGCTTCTAAAAAAGCCTCATCCGAATTATCATCGACCAGCCTTGTAGAAGATTTGATTAGGTTATCAATAGGTTGATAATCATTTAGATACAATTCAGAGTTATAGTTTTTATTTGTATCCATATACAGTAAAGACGAGGTTAGCGTGTTTTTTTCGTCTAAATAAAAATCACTTCCAATATTGATCAAAAAGCTATTGCGTTGCCTGTAATCGTCTCTTGTCTCATTGAAGTTTCCTGTAGGGTTCTGATCATCATCCAAAAAGATCTGCCTGATTTCAGTATCTTTTATTTTTACCTGGTGATTAAAACTTACCGTGGAAAACATGTTGATCTTTTCGGTTTTGTAGTTTACAAAGGCAGAGGCACCATCATTATCAGGAATGCCAAGGTGAGCTTCCACCGTGCCATTATAGCCATCAAGAGACCTTTTCTTTAGCACTATGTTCAATATAGCTCCTCCACCTTCTGCTCCGTATTTAACCGACTGATTTATGATTTCGACCTTATTAATGCTACTGGCCGGAATCAAACTTAAAACATCCGCGCTGCTTCGTTGACCTCCGTAGGGTTTGCCATCAACCAAAATAAGAGCTGAATTCCCCCTAATACTTATATTCCCCTGCTCATTTATCCTCACTGAGGGCGTATTTTCCAGTACCGTAATCGCATTACCACCAATATTTGCGATATCCTTTGAAGCGTTGTATATTTTTTTGGTGAGTTTGTGATCTACAAGATTGCTTTTGGCAATCAATTCAACCTCTTCCAGGTTTTCACTATTTTGCTCAAGTTCAATAATTCCCATTTCCATCTCTTGGTCAATGGACAAAACATTTATGATAAAAGGCTTGAAAGACAAGGACTGTACAATGCAGTAGTATTTACCTGTTGGAACAGAAAGTTCAAAATAGCCGTCCTTGTTGGTAACATCGCCAATTACTTCTTGGCTACTAAAGTCCTGCAACGTCACGGTTACAAACTGTAGCGGAGAATGGCTGTCGGCATCATTCACCTTGCCGAATACTTTATGTAATTCATCATGAGATTCCTGACCTAATAAGCTGAAGGAGAGGAGACCTATGATTAGGATGCTTATTAATTTCATTGTAAAATGAATAATTGCTAAAAGTAAGCTATTCAAAATTCTAAAAAAATAGCGGTTTAAGGGTATTTTTGGTGATTTACATCAGCGTTTAAAACAGCGATTTAATTTTTTCAGGTGGTCTGCCAATTACGGCTGAATTATCCTTTATCACAATAGGTCTTTCTATCAATTTAGGGTAAGCAACCATAGCTTCAATTACTTCCTCTTCACTTAGTGTTTTTCCTTTAAACTTTTCTTTCCAAACAGCTTCGTTCTTTCTGACAAGATCAATAGCCGGGATGCCGAGTTTTCCCAAGACTTCCTTTAAATCTTCAAAAGAAAGAGGGTTCTTGATGTACTCAATTATCTCGAAATCTACCTTAGCTGTTTGTAATATTCCAAGCCCTTCTCTGCTTTTACTGCATCTGGGGTTGTGATAAATTTTCATGGTTTGGCGGTTTGAATTTATATAGTAATTCAAAAATAAATGAATTTTATTTATTGTTGTAATTAAGCCGAAGTTCTTTTTCAGAAATTTTAAATCCAACTCAGGATTAAAAACCAGGTGACTAACCACGATTATTGATGGCGTTCAGTATATTTGCGCTATGATAATTACTGACACCCATACGCATCTTTACGCAGAACAGTTTGATGAAGATCGGCATGAAATGATACAAAGGGCATTAGAATGTGGCATTAGTAGATTCTTTATTCCGGCTATCGATTCCACTTATTACGATAAAATGCTGGACTTAAAGAAGGCATTTCCTGAACATATTTTTTTGATGGCAGGTCTGCATCCTACTCATGTAAAGGCAGACTTTAAAGCAGAGCTCGATATTGTAAAAAGTTTTCTTGAAAATCATCAATGCGTTGCCGTGGGTGAGATAGGGATGGATCTTTATTGGGATAAATCTTTTATAAAAGAACAACAAGAGGCTTTTAAATTGCAAATTATCTTAGCGAAGGAGAAAAAATTACCTATTGTTATTCACTGTAGAGAGGCCTTTAACGAAATATTTGAGATCATGGATGAGGTTTGCGATGAAAGCTTAAAGGGCATTTTTCATTGTTTTACCGGGAACGAAGAGCAGGCGAATAAAATTATCGCTTATGGTTTTAAACTCGGCATAGGAGGTGTTGTAACCTTTAAAAATGGAGGGTTGGATAAATTCCTCCACAAAATTCCATTAGAGCATATTGTTTTGGAAACGGATTCACCTTACTTAGCGCCAAAACCTTTCCGCGGTAAACGAAATGAAAGCGCTTATCTTGTAAATATTTTGGAAAAATTAGTGGATATTTATAAAATGACGCCAGAAAGAATTGCTGAATTAACGACCTTTAACTCCCAGGAAATTTTTGGGGCATAATGAAATAAATGGAGCATTACGATCGGGCATATGTGGAGACACCAATGGGAACAGCTGAAATAATCGGTGATAATTTTGGTATAGTTTCTATATCTGTTATTGACGATAAAATAAAGGCCTCTGTGATCATTCCGGAATCTCTTTTAGATTGCACAGAACAATTAAGAGAGTATTTTGAGGGAGATAGAACAGCGTTCACTTTGAAATTAAATCCAAAAGGGACGGATTTTCAAAAAAAAGTTTGGTCAGCACTTTTGACAATTCCATTTGGAACTACAACAACTTATTTAAAACAAACCTTGGCATTGGGTAATGAAAAGGCGATAAGAGCCGTGGCAGCTGCAAATGGCAAAAACCCGATTTGGATTATTATTCCTTGTCACCGGGTAATTGGCACCAATGGTTCTTTAACGGGCTATGCAGGTGGATTGTGGCGTAAAAAGTGGTTGTTGGAACACGAAAATCCATCTGGACAAACATCCTTATTCTGAATAAGAATTGCTTTGTTATTTCTCCTATTTTTGTCATAATTAGTTTTGTTTAAATGAACAGATTTTTAGCAATGTTTACCATTCTTAGCACTGCCTTGGCGATGGGTCAAACGCATCCTAAAGATTTGATAACTAAAGTTATAAACGTTGAGAGCGATACAGTATATTTAGACAGTATAAGTATCAACCCTAATTTCTTAGAGGTTTATGATTCGCAAAAAAAGAGGCTGGATCCTGATCAGTATGAGGTTGATTTTACAAAAGCAAAATTGTGGTTTTATGATCCTGAACGATATAAAAAAACTTCAATAAGTGTTATTTATATGCCTTTCCCTGATTTTATGACAAGGTATTACACCGCTTTTGACGAATCCTTGATCGTTGCTCGAGCAACCGATGAATCAAGGCTTTACAGCAGCCAATCAAATTCAAGAAACAAAAACACAAAGCCATTTGATGGATTGTATACAAGTGGTAGTTTGTCAAGGGGAGTGACCATAGGTAACAATCAGGATGCCGTGGTCAATTCGAATTTTAATTTGCAAATTGAAGGGCAGTTATCCGAAAAAGTGGGTATTCGAGCCTCAATAACTGATAATGAAATACCCTTGCAATCAGGAGGGTTTACACAACGACTTGATGACTTTGACAGGGTGTTTATTGAGTTGTTTAGTGATAAATGGTCCTTAACTGCCGGAGATATTGATCTGATCAATACGGATAGTTATCTCATGAATTTTCAGAAAAAAATATCTGGTGTTTTGGTCAAGGCAAATTTAGATCACGCATCTGGTCAAACAGATTTTTTTGCCTCGGGAGCTTTGGTAAAAGGGAAGTTCCATAGTTATAAATTTATAGGATCTGATAGCAATCAAGGACCATATAAGATTTTAGGACCGGAAAATCAACAATTTGCCAGATTAATCTCTGGTAGTGAAAGAGTTTATGCCAATGGCGTCTTATTGAAAAGGGGCGATAACTTTGACTATACAATTGATTATAATACGGCCGAAATTACTTTTACTACCCTTTATACGGTAACATCAAATTTGAGATTTACCATTGAATACCAGTTGTCTGAGCAGAATTATACTCGATTTATGACCTATGATGGTGTCAGATTTAAATCGGATAAATTTAATGTGAGTCTGAAATACTATAATGAAACTGACTCAAAAAATAATCCAATAGATCAGAACCTAAGCGATCAACAAAAACAAATTCTTGCCGATGCAGGAGATGATACTTCAAAAATGGTGGCGCCCTCCGCTTCTGAAGCAGAGTATAATGAGAACAGGGTATTGTATAAAAAAGTATTGCTTAATGGTAGAGAAATCTATGAGTATTCAAACGACCCTAATGACGAATTATACCAGGTAAATTTTAGTTATGTTGGTGAAAATAAAGGTTATTATATTATAGAAACCAACCTTGCTTCTGGCAGGGTCTACGGTTTTGTGCCTCAACTGAATAACGAATTGCAAGGATCTTATTTGCCTGTAGTACAGCTTGTGGCTCCTGAAAAATTGCAAATGTTTGATTTGGAGGCCGCTTATTCGCCAAGTCAAAAAACCCTTATTAAAACGGAGTTGGCCCTCAGTGATAAGGATCTAAATTTATTCTCAACTATTGATGATGATGATAACAAAGGCTTTGCTTCTAAACTGACCTGGAAGCAAAAAATAATTGATAAGAAATGGAAATTGGACGGAGACCTTGACTACGAGTATTTCAGTAAAAATTTCAATTCTATAGAGAGGATACGCAAGGTGGAATTCGCGAGAGACTGGAACATCTATCAAACAGACACCCTAGCCAATCAGAAACAGCAATACCTGCTAGGTGGATTAAGTTTTGTAAATGACAGTATTGGAAAGATTCTTTATGGCTATGAAAATTTGATTATTGGAGATAATTACAAAGGAAATAGACACAGTATACTCGCTAATTTTCATTGGAAGCAAACAGAAATGTATGTTGACGGGAGTTTGTTAAAAAATGAGAATGCCTTGGAAGAAAACAATTTTCAAAGACTTTACAGTGGTCTTACACAAACCATTTCCAGGTTTTGGGTAGGGGCAAAGTTCAACTATGAGAATAATCAAAGAAAGTTGATTTTGACCAGTAGAATTGATAAGTTGTCTCACAGATATTCTGAAATAGAGGGCTTTTTTGGTGTGGGGGATTCTACTAAAATATTTACTGAACTAGGATATAATTATAGAGAGACAGATAGTGTTATGGTCTCAGAATTAAGTAATGTGAGCAAGGCAAATACATTTTTTTTAAAATCGAAACTTGTACAAAATAAAAATACTGATTTGGCATTTTTTGCAAACTACAGAATGGTTAAAAATATAAACATTCCCGATGAAGAAGCCTTGAATGGAAGAGTAACCTACAGGCAGCGAATATGGGATGGTTTTGTCGTTCTTAACACTAATATTGAGACTAATTCGGGAACTTTGCCCCAACAGGAATTTATGTATATAGAGGTGGAACCGGGCAAAGGGTTTTACGAATGGATTGATTTTAACGATAATGGTATTCAGGAACTGGATGAATTTGTCATCGCTCAGTTTCAGGACCAGGCCATTTATGTAAGAGTATTACTTCCTACAGTGAACTTTATAAAGACAAATCAGAACAAATGGAGTCAGTCTGTTAATTTAAATGCATCGTCCTGGAAGAATGAGGAGGGATTCAGGCGAGTCTTATCTCATTTTACCAACCAAACCTATTTTTTGATAGATTCCAAGACTAAAAGAGAAAATAACATATTCAATATCAATCCTTTTGCTAATAGTGATTCTGATGTATTAGGTCTTGATCAAAGCTTTAAAAACAGTCTTTTCTTTAACAGAGGTTTGCAAAAAATCAGTATGGTTTATTCCTATCTCAATTTCAGAAAAAAAACGATTTATACATTTGGGGATCAGGAGGTACAAGCCAAGACCCACCAGTTGCAATTCATACATAAACTGGGATCTTTCTGGCTTTTAGACGCAGAGTCAGGAATCAGTCAGAATACGAGTCAATCATTCAGCTATGACAATAGAAATTATCAACTCGACAGCTATACCATTCGTCCAAAAATTTCTTATTTACACAATAAGAATACCAAGCTTGAACTTTTTTATACTTATAAAAATAAAGAGAACAAGATCAATGGTATGGAAACCCTGAAAATGCACAATTTTGGTTCGAATTTTCGATATGCCAACCGAGAACGTTTTTCTGTCAACGCCAATGCCAATTTGTATTTTAATGAATTCAACGGAAATACCAACTCACCGGTTGCTTACCAAATGTTGGAAGGTTTGCAACCTGGTACCAATTTAACCTGGTTATTGGGTTTGCAAAAAAGACTCACTTCTTTTCTCGATCTCAATCTGAATTATGTAGGTAGAAAATCAGAAGAGGCTAATACCATTCATACAGGTAATGTGCAACTTAGAGCTACATTTTAAATCGAATTCAGGTTTTAAGATTTAAAAAGCTATTGTTTTAAGTTTTTTCTTAACCAATTACCCATTGATACCTCCGAGCTAATAATTGATTTTAAATCTTCTATTTTCACCCTTCTTTGCTCCATGGTATCTCGGTGTCTTATCGTTACTGAACCATCTTCTTTTGATTCGTGATCAACCGTGATACAAAAGGGGGTTCCAACGGCGTCTTGTCTTCTGTATCTTCTGCCAATGGCATCCTTTTCATCATAACTCACGTTAAAATCAAACTTTAATTGATCCAAAATCTCCCGGGCAATTTCGGGAAGTCCGTCTTTTTTGACCAAAGGAAGTATGGCTGCTTTTGATGGAGCCAGAACAGCCGGTAACTTTAACACGATTCTTTCGGAACC